>NZ_JRVL01000196.1:0-1040 GCF_054823985.1 Acinetobacter sp. GN11
GACATTTGTTTTAAATTAGATCATTAAAAAAGTAAGGCTAAATAATGAGGGAGTGATTGTTAAGTGGGCGTTATAGAGGGGGGCTATTAGATCTCTATTTCTAATTTTATTTCTTTTCTATATTGCCTAGACAGAAGCGATTTTTTATTTATCATATGTTAAATGTAAATTAATTTTATAAAATTATGCCTAAAAATATGGAAGATCCTTTTTCAGCTTGTATATATATCGGGGAACCCATTCAGCATAAATCAGAATATGATTGTTTAACAGCTATCTATACCGTATTAAAAAGTTTAAATAGCTGGTCTTATATCTTTGCAAATTTTCATATAGAAGGTCGTCAAATTGACTTTGCTATCTTCACTAGAAACAATATTCTTCTTATTGAGGCAAAAGGCTATACATTACCAGTAAGTGGAGAAATTAACGGTCAATGGATTCAACATGGATCTTATGGTACAACAAAAATTGGAAATGCATATAACCAAGCATTAAACGCTAAAAATGCTTTACGTGATGGTATTCAAAAAAAAATTCATATTAATGGTTATCCTAATGCTGCCGTAATCATTTCACCCATTATTCCTCTTGGTTCAAAAGTAACCAAGGGAGACTTTAAAGTTAAAGTTTCTGACTTAAATGCACTTTCAGATATAATTTCCCAACCCTCTAGTGCGACTATCAATCAAACAGAATGCCAATTACTAGCAAATCTATTTAATCTTGAAGCTGCATCATCTCTTGAAGCAGCTACAGACTCTAATATCTTTTCTATTGAAAAAAAGTACATAACATATATAAATGCTTTTTCAGAATTATACTCTCTAAATATCAAAGAATATATTTCCGACAATTATGAATTTAATAAAAATAATTACAATTTCCCAGATATATTATTAAAAACCATAAATAATAGTAATAGTATTCTTATTAAAGGCCCTTCAGGATGTGGAAAAACTCTACTAATAACAAAATATGCATTATCATGTATTGAACATGACTTTATTCCTATTTTTATCTCAGCTAAAGATTTTACA
>NZ_JRVL01000197.1:0-287 GCF_054823985.1 Acinetobacter sp. GN11
TAAGTGGTCCTCAAACTCTTCACCTAATTGCATCGCTAATGAATTGCCAGACAACTCACAGGTTACCAAACCATATTCTTTTTTAAAACTAAATGTAAAACCTTTCCCATCAGCAAGATTTTTAACTGAATACCCTAACTTTTCTAACCAAATACGAAACGCAATCAAATTTTTAGCTTTAACAACCTTTTTCACGTGAGAACTCCTTCTATCCGTGGCATTACATCTTATTTATTAATAGGGTTTTAATGAGATTTTTTAAAGGGGAAAAACTTTTTTTTATTTTG
>NZ_JRVL01000198.1:0-1481 GCF_054823985.1 Acinetobacter sp. GN11
TTGCCTGCAAACTACTTTAGGGTAGAGCGATAAGGGGACACTTTCGGGTGTGCTGGTACTGTGCCCAGTCTGCTAACCCCTTATCGATCTGCCACCATTCTACGGTAGAACGATAAGGGAACACCTTCAGGTGTGCTGGTTGCTTTTGTACCAGTCTGCTAATCCCTTTTCGTTTTGCCACCATTCTATGGTAGAGCGATAAGAGGACACCTTCGGGTGTGCTGGTTCTGTGTGTCCAGTCTGCTAACCTCTTTTCGTTCTGCCACCATTTTTATTATTATCATGATATTCTTAAATTTAAGTTGAATGACTGTTTAGCTTAAATATCTAATTGAATGAAAACAAAAATTATTTAACCAATTTCTATTCAACCTTACATTGACACTCAAAAACTCGCGGATTATCCTTTGCCTGCTGGTCACATTACCAGTCGGTTTTAGCAGGCCGTATTTACCCAACGCACACGAAAAAGTCTCTCTTTTTTGTGGGCATCCCTACGTGCCCCCCTCTGCGGCGGAACGGGAGGGGGACATCTTCGGATGTGCTGATTTTTGGGTAAATCAGTCTGCTAACCCCTTTTCGTTTCGCCACCATAATCATTTAGCAGTGATGTGGCGAAGCTTCTTTATTACCCAAAGGAGTTCGCTAATGCGTACTATTTCATCTCTCTCATTGGCAACCTTCGCCAAAATCTTTACGTCTATACCCAACTGGTCTTTAAAAAGGTTTAACCGACTCTAGGTTTTAAGCCATAGGTCATTACGACTAAAAAATCATAGCAACAATAAAACCCGAGATAGGCGAGCACACCATTTTTGTGCTGCTTTCGCATGCCTGTTTTTAGCGCTCAATTTAAGAGTGACGGCATTTCTATCTCTTTCACATACAACAAAAAATTATTTTAAACGGTATAAAAATGCCAAATTTAGAAGCTTCATTTAGAGCATTAAGCGTGCTCAACGCAGCAAAAGATTTATTTAATCAAAACGGGTTTTACATCGGGATAGATCGAATTATTGAGGAAGCCAAAATCCCCAAAGCCACTTTTTATAACTATTTTCACTCCAAAGAAAGGCTCATTCAGATGAGCTTAACTTTTCAAATAGATGCCTTAAAACATGAGGTGTTTTCAATTATTCATTCGTACCGTGAACTCATGGCATTCGATAAACTCAAGAAGATTTATCTCTTACATGCGAACTTAGATGGCTTTTATCGGTTGCCATTTAAAGCCATTTTTGAAATTGAAAAGATCTATCCAGCAGCTTATAAACTCGTCATTGACTACCGAAAATGGTTCATTAAAGAAATTCATAAACTGCTTTTAACTGTAAAAGCGACTGCTACAGTTGAAGATGCGCACATGTTTTTATTTGTGATTGATGGGGCCATGGTTCAGCTTTTGGGAACCAATAACACCGATGAAAGAGATGCATTGCTCGACTACTTTTTAAGTCGGGTTTGATGGGGGAAGGCCTGAC
>NZ_JRVL01000199.1:0-10007 GCF_054823985.1 Acinetobacter sp. GN11
AATCCGCAGGTCCCTGGTTCGAGCCCAGGTGGGAGAGCCAAGATTCTAAAAGCCCGCATCTATTGCGGGCTTTTTCTTATTCAATCATTTAATAATTTTCTATTATTTTTAATAAAATCAATGTTTCGAATATTTTTAAACCAAACGATTAGATATTCTCACTAATTCCGTTATTAAGACTTGACCCAGCTCCCTTTCCTCCCTAAAATCCTTTTCCAGATTCTCCAATAGCTCAGTCGGTAGAGCGACGGACTGTTAATCCGCAGGTCCCTGGTTCGAGCCCAGGTTGGAGAGCCATCTACTAATCTCCCATAGCTCAGTCGGTAGAGCGACGGACTGTTAATCCGCAGGTCCCTGGTTCGAGCCCAGGTTGGAGAGCCAAGATTCTTAAAAACCCACTCATCATGAGTGGGTTTTTATTTGTATGATGCCTTCACATGTTCGAATCGAGTCACTTATTTTTTATTGTTTTAGGTTGTTTAAGCACCTGCATTTTTCTTGCTGTTTGTTTACGCCCTTATTTATTTCCAAAACAAAAATTCTTTGCTCGCCCTGTTATTACTAACTTTGAAACTCAAATGTTTATCCGCTTAAAACAAAGTTTTCCAAGTTATCATGTTTTAGCACAAGTGGCTTTTAGCGCTTTAATTACAAGTAAGGACTATAAAATTCGTAGTCAGTTCAACCGAAAAGTTACTGACTTTGTTGTGCTTAACGACAAGATGGAAGTCATCGCAATTATTGAGCTAGATGACCCTTCCCATCTTGAAAAAGTGGAAGAAGATCGTGTTCGTGATCAAATGCTCACCGAAGCAGGTTATATAGTAAGACGTTATACAAACATCCCAAGTGTACGGCAGCTACAAAAGGATATTCATTAAAAGAACTGCTGTTATTTCACTTCAGAACTTGCTGCTTCTTTTTCAGCTATTCTTTTTTCCATCTCTAAACGTTGCTGCTCATATTGTTTTTTAGTCTTAGCATCACTTTTTGCAGCCAAGAAAAGTATTCCAATAATCAAAAAAGGTATGAGTAAACCTAATCCCATTAATAACCAAGGAACAGATTTTTTTTCAACAGGTTGCTGGCTCATAACTACTTCAAACTCAAACGGTATCAATTTTAATATGCGTAACAATATAACAAAAAGGGCCCTCTTTAGGACCCTTTTAATTTGAATATTTTAAATACAAAAATTATTGTGCTATTCCTGTACATTCAACATTCTTACTCGCATCTATTACCGATGGATCAAGCACGATATTTGTTTTAGCTGGCATCTTAGATTGAACAAATTGATAAATTTCAGCATTTCTACATACAATAGCTTGAGTATGGGCAGCCCCTGCAACAGGCACAAATGTCACATCCGTTCCCTTGTCTTTAAGCCCCTCTTGCAAGGCATTAGTAACAGGATATGGTACAGCCATATCAGCAGTACCCTGAACAATCATGACAGGTGAATTAATTTTTTTGGTTGCAGGTTGGTTATCCGCCAAGAATTTTTTCACAGTTGGGTTTTCTTGAAAGTTACCAGCTAAACCTGGATAATCTAGAACTGTTTTGCCAATATTAGTCGCAAGAAAATCACGAATATCATCTGCAAATTTATTATGCAAATCAGTTAAACATACGCCATTTTCACCAGTAGTCCCTTCTGCGAACTCAGCTATACTTTGAGAACGTTGTTGGAAAATTTCACGATAATTAAATTTAGGTTCATAAGCCGTAATACCCACTGTGGTATATGCAGCATATGCGAGTAGCTCAGCATACACTTCTACAGCCGTACCAACAGGTGCAGTCCCAGCCTGCTCTTTCTTAAGAATATCTTGAATTGCTTGCGGAGCAACTACTGAAATAATATAACCAAGGCTAGAAGCTGGTGCTGTTGCAACCGCTCCTTTGTAGTTACTATCGTTATTAGCAAATTCAGCTGTTCCTAATGAAGCATGGCCTCCCTGAGACTGTCCAATTGACATCCATGAACTATTCAACTGATTACCGTAATGATCCTTCGCAGCTTTAACTGCCGAAATTGCAGATTTAGCCTCACTTCCCAAATTAAGGTATGGATGCATCCCTCGAGTACCTAAACCTTCATAGTCCGGAGCAATCACAACATAGCCAGCTGCCAATAATGTATCCGCTAGAATTTTGAAACGTGGATTAATCGTATTATTACTTGGTGCACAGCTATTTCCTACGCCTACAGTGCCGTGCTCCCATACCACTACGCGATAACCATCTTTAGGCTGAGCCGCTTTAGGAAACATCACAAGTGCCGTTGCTTCAGCAGTTTTACCTTGTACATTAACCATGTTATAAGTCATGACTTTTATAGATGAAGCACCGCTTAAGCTATCCTTAGAATAGGCTTTTTCAGAAACATAAGTTTTATCAGGATTTATGCCAATAAAGTCATCATCATTGTCATTACATGCCACAAGAAATAATGTTGAAACCGATAATGTTATAGCTAAAGCAATTTTTGACCGTTTCATAGAATATCCTTTTTTATGTATTATTTATTCCGCATATTTTTTATGCACGAATATTAAGACATAAAAAAAGTGCTCTGCATAGAACACTTTTCAACCTTACGGTCATTTTTACTATATGAAATTTAAAAATATTCCCAGAAAAATGATTAATCCAACCCAGCGATTGTGACGGAATGCCCAAAAACATACTTGAGGGTTGCGGTCTTTGGTTTTAATTGTTTGATATATAAAATCGAATGCAACAATAATTAAAGCAATGATCGCCCATGGAAATAAAATATTTTCTAAATACAGTGCAGCACCAATCAAAACAAGACTGGTTGCTTGTAAAAGCGCAATAATCTGGATGTCATATCGACCAAAAAGAATAGCTGTAGATTTCACACCAATCTTTAAATCATATTCACGGTCAGTAATGGCATATTGAGTGTCATAAGCAACTGTCCAAGCTAGATTACCAAAATAAAGAAGCCAACACGTTATATCTAAAGGCTTACCCATCGCAGTAAATGACATTGGAATTCCCCAAGAAAATGCCATACCTAAAACCACTTGTGGTAAATGGGTATAACGTTTCATGAAAGGATATACAAATGCTAAAACTAATCCAGCTAGTGCGCAATAGAATGTCGCTATAGGTAAAAAGAACAAGGTACAAGCGCTAGCAAATACTAGAGCTAAAAATACATATATTGCTTCTCTCGGACGAATTACCCCAGTTGCTAATGGACGTGTTTTAGTGCGTTCAACATGTGCATCTACTTTACGGTCCGCAAAGTCATTAATGGCACAACCAGCAGCACGCATAAAAATTGTGCCTAAGACCATCGCCAAAAGAATATGCAATGGCGGCCTTCCTTCTGCAGCAACCCAAAGTGCCCACATGGTTGGCCAAAAAACCAGTTCTGTTCCAACTGGCTTATCAAACCGACATAGATAATAGTATGCTTCTAAACGCTGACGCCATGTGGTATCTGTTGCAGTCGTCATAGTAGTTCCTTGTCGTGCTGCTGATGTAGAAAAGCTTCAAAAGCTGGTAAGAATGTTTCTTGGACAATAAATTTACACCCATGCCAAGTATAGCAACTTTGTCGCGTCCACCCTTCTGGCAAACGAATGACACGGCGGTCACAAAGTGGTGTCGTTCTTTGAAATAGAAAAAATCCAATCGGTGTAGAACCAATATGCTGAAATATACGGGCTTTTTTTTGTAGGCTTAAAATAGGGAAAATACTTTTTGCTTTAACCCATGGCTCTGCTTCACAGCCATATAAATAAGTCTCACGCACCCATGAGGTGTGAGTATGAGGCATATTCATCCATTGGCTATCTGCAAAAGTTAAACGCTGAAAGTGTTCTTTAAAAGGTTTTACACTGAATTGACCACCACCCAGATCAGTCAATTGTTGAGTCAGAGAACCGGACGCATACAACCATTTTTTCAACTCAGGATTTAAAGTCTTGTCCTGTTTAAGTACTGGTTGCCGTTTACGCATAATCTGCTCACATGAAAACTCGCACTTAGTTTAACCCAATTTTTTGATAAAAAACGTAGAGAATTCAATCAACATTCCAAGCAATAAAAAAGCCTGCATAAGCAGGCTTTTTTATGAAAATACGTATTACAAGCTGTAGTACATATCAAACTCAACTGGGTGAGTAGTCGTGTTAAGACGACGTACATCTTCAGTTTTAAGTTCGATGTATGCATCAAGCATTTCTTTAGTGAACACGCCGCCTTTTAACAAGAATTCGTGATCTGCTTGAAGTGCTTCAAGAGCCATATCTAAGCTATGAGCAACTGTTGGAATTTTTGCTTCTTCTTCCGGAGGAAGATCATACAAGTTCTTATCAGCAGCTTCGCCTGGATGGATCTTGTTTTGGATACCGTCGATACCAGCCATTAACAATGCAGCGAAACCTAAGTACGGGTTCATCATTGGGTCTGGGAAACGAGCTTCGATACGCTTACCTTTAGGGCTAGAAACGTATGGAATACGGATAGACGCAGAACGGTTACGTGCTGAGTAAGCAAGCATGATTGGCGCTTCGAAGTGAGGAACCAAACGCTTGTATGAGTTTGTAGATGGGTTTGTGATTGCGTTCAATGCACGAGCGTGCTTGATTACACCACCGATGAAGTACAATGCCATTTCTGAAAGGCCTGCATATTCATCACCAGCAAACAAGTTCTTGCCATCTTTAGAGATAGACATATGAACATGCATACCAGAACCGTTATCGCCTACCATTGGTTTAGGCATAAAGGTTGCAGTTTTTGCATATTGGTGAGCAACGTTCCAAACAGCATATTTGAACTGTTGAACTTCGTCAGCTTTACGTACAAGTGTATTGAAGCTCACACCAATTTCTAACTGGCAAGAAGCAACTTCGTGGTGATGTACTTCTACACGACCTGGGCCCATGATGTCTTCGATTTTTGCACACATTTCTGCACGCATATCTTGTGAAGAATCAACTGGAGGAACTGGGAAGTAACCGCCTTTAACACGTGGACGGTGACCAGAGTTACCAGACTCGTAATCTTTACCAGTAGACCAAGCAGCTTCTTCAGCGATTAATGTATGACGAGCGCCAGACATATCAATGTCCCACTTCACTTCATCAAAAACAAAGAATTCTGGTTCTGGACCAAAGAATGCAGTATCACCGATACCTGTAGATTTTAAGTATTCTTCTGCACGGCGAGCAATCGAACGTGGGTCACGCTCATAACCTTGACCAGTTGAAGGTTCAATAACGTCACAAGTCACAACTACAGTTGGTTCAGCAAAGAACGGGTCAACAAAACCAGTTTCTGCATCTGGACGTAAAATCATGTCAGATGCTTCAATGCCTTTCCAACCAGCGATTGAAGAACCATCAAACATTTTACCGTCTTCAAAAGTATCTTCATCAATAGAATCAGCTGGGTAAGTTACGTGCTGTTCTTTACCCTTAGTATCAGTAAAGCGAAAATCGACCCATTTTGCGCCACTTTCTTGTATGAGTTGAAGGACCTTGTTCGCCATGCTCATTTTGCTCCAATGAAATTTTGTTGCACTTGTTAAGTGCGTGTTAATTGCTGGTATTTATAAAGCAAATCTCATACCAACTTTATAAGACTTACCTAAAACATTGAATTGCTTATAACTATCCATGATTTAGGTCCCTTGTCTTGAACCCATTATACTGTTTGCATCGTTAAATGCACCATATTCAGACATTTTCAAATTATGGCATACAAGAATAGCCCGCAATCGCCCTAATTTAGTGCAAAATTGTTGCGCTAATATGAACCATCGCATCAATATCTAACAGTAATTCATGATCATAATACTTTCTCATATAGAAAGCTGACATTCTTATTACAATAAATGAAAATAATAAAAGATGACTTATAAAATGTAACTTTTAGCTGAGCCTACTATATCTACTCATGCCTTTGCCAAAAAGGTTCTCATGTAAATATTGACTTGAAGAATAGCCCTCTAAAAAATTAAAAAATCAGCTATTGGATCATCTCCTTCACTTATTAAAATGCAGAGGATTGATAAAATTATTTTTCTTTTTACAACGCCCTCTATTTTTAGACTAATTAAAAACCACTTATCCTCCCTACCTCGAGGCAAGTTTTGATCAGCTTTGATGCGGTAGCCGGTTAAGAAACTAAAGGGAAGTTTTTTTACCATTTGTTATATACCTTTTTTATACATGACCAACTTGCTTTTCGATTTAAAAAAATCTAAAAAATAAAACATAACTTTTTTTTATAACTAAACAAACTAAAAGTTTGGCTTATTAAACTACAAATACGTTCAAAGGATTTGAAATGAAGCATGAACTCGAACAATGTGACACGGCTTTTTTCGGCCATCCAAAACCCTTAAAAACTTTATTTTTTACAGAACTGTGGGAACGCTTTTCTTACTATGGAATTCGGCCCTTACTCGTTCTCTATATGGTTGCAATGGTCAATGATGGTGGTTTAGGTCTTGACCGTCCTACTGCCGCCGCAATTGTTGGGTTATTTGCAGGCTCTATGTATCTAATGACCGTTTTAGGTGGTTGGATTGCCGACAACTGGTTAGGTCAAGCACGATCCGTCTGGTATGGATCAATTATTATTGCATTAGGTCATTTATCAATTGCGCTTACGCCTATCTTTGATCAATTCTTTTTCTATTTCGGCCTAGTCCTTATTGTTATTGGTTCAGGATTGTTTAAGACCTGTATTTCAGTGATTGTCGGAACGCTATATAAAGCACAAGATAATAGACGTGATGCTGGTTTCTCCATTTTTTATATGGGAATTAATATGGGGTCATTTATTGCCCCGCTTATTACAGGTATATTGGCTCGCGATCATGGCTGGCATCTGGGTTTTGGGATTGGCGGCCTTGGAATGTTAGTTGCATTACTCATTTTCCGAGCATTAGCTATTCCACAACTACAGTCCTTCAATCAATTGCGTCAGCAAACTGACAATTGGAATAAACCTGTCGTAGAAAATAAAAATGCCCCCAAAATTGCTTTCTCATTTTTATTAAGCGTTGCAGTGGTTATTGCTCTTACCTTCTTTGGCGTAATTCATATCAACCCAGTTGCAGTAGCAACTTACTTAACAGTGGGAATAGGTATTGGCATTATCGCTTATTTTATCTATTTATTATTTTTCCTTGGTTTAGAACAACATGAAAAATTTAAAATTATTATCTGTTTTGTCTTATTAGCAACATCAGCTCTTTTTTGGTCTGCCTTTGAGCAAAAACCAACGTCTTTTAACCTATTTGCTCAAGATTATACGGACCGTAATGTTTTCGGATTTGAAATTCCAGCAGTATGGTTTCAATCAATTAATGCGCTTTTTATTATTACTTTTGCCCCAATTGCAGCATGGCTTTGGGCTAAACTTGGTAAGTCAAATAAAGACCCAAGTTATATCAGTAAATTTATTATTGCGCTTTTACTCGCAGCAGGTGGCTTTCTAGTTATGTCATTTGCAAGCCGTTTTGCAATTGCTGGTGGATTAGTTTCACCATTTTGGTTAGTAGGTACTTTATTTCTACTTACTATCGGAGAACTTTGCTTAAGCCCGATTGGTCTATCTACCATGACTAAACTTGCACCTGATGTCATCCGTGGTCAAATTATGGGTCTATGGTTTACGGGTTCAGCTTTAGGTAATCTCATTGCTGGTTTAATTGGCGGGCACGTATCAGCAGATGGTATTAATCATTTACCTACCCTATTTATGCGATGTGTTTTGGCGTTAGTAATTGGCGCAATCGTGTTATTTTTATTAAAGAAACCTATCAATAGATTAATGAACAAAAGTACCAGTAAAGTTCAACCTGAGTTGGAAACTATATGAGCGTTTTAACTGTTCCAGAAAAACTTGAGAAACTTCGTGAACTCGTGCGCAATCAACATGTTGATGCTTTGATTGTCATGAGTGCCGATCCACATATGTCAGAATATTTACCAGACTACTGGAAAGCAAGGCAGTGGTTAAGCGGTTTTAGTGGTTCGGTCGGTACACTCGTCGTGACCCAAAACTTTGCAGGCCTATGGGCAGATGGTCGCTATTGGGTACAAGCCGAGCAACAACTTGTTGGAACTGGCTTTAATCTTCAAAGATTAACAAGTGATGAATCTTCAACACATCTCGCTTGGATTGAAAAGAATCTACAACCAGAATCAGTCATTGTGGTAAATGGGCATACCTTATCCATTCAGCAATTTAAGGCGCTCGAACATACTGCACGACTTAATAACTATAGACTTAAAACCCAGCAAGATTTAGTCGGAGAGATTTGGTTAAACCGTCCAGAACTTCCATCAAAGAAAATCCATTTCATGCCTGAAGGGTTAAATGCCCTATCACGTAAAGAAAAAATTCAGGCTATTCGTGAAACTTTAGATAGCAAGAATATTGCGGGGCATTTTATTTCATCTTTAGACGATATTGCATGGGTCTTAAATGCACGTGGGCAAGATGTAGAATACAACCCTGTGTTCCTTTCACATTTATATGTCAGTGAAAAACAAGCCGTTCTTTTTATTGATGCTGAAAAAGTTGATTTAAGCATTCAGCAAGCTTTGGCAGCCGATGGTATTGAAATTCGTAACTACGAAGATACAGCTAAGTTTTTAGCGAATATTTCTGATGCTTCAGTACTTTTAGATCCAGCGAAAGTGTCGATTTTTCATGAACAAGCCATCGCAAAAGATATTCGAGTTGTATATGACATCAACCCGAGTACACTTTTTAAATCGCGTAAACATGAAAGCGAAATTGCTCATATCCGTCATGCAATGGTTAAAGATGGAGTCGCGCTTTGCCACTTTTTCCACTGGTTAGAGAAAGCACTTCATCATGGTGAAAGCATTTCAGAACTCACGATTGATGAAAAGATTACAGCTTTCCGTGCGCAGCAAGATGGATTTATAGGGCCAAGTTTTTCAACAATTGCTGGCTTTAATGCCAATGGTGCTCTACCCCACTACCGTGCAACTGAAGAGCACTATTCATTTATTGAAGGTGATGGTCTATTGCTGATTGACTCAGGTGGTCAATATGTAGATGGAACAACGGATATTACCCGTGTTGTGCCTGTAGGCACGCCAACAGGGCAACAAAAACGTGACTACACCTTGGTTTTAAAATGTCACATTGCTTTGGCAAAAACGATTTATCCAGAAGGTTTAGCTGCACCGCTACTCGATTCAATTTGTCGCCATACTTTATGGCAGCACGGTCTAGATTATCGACATGGAACAGGACACGGCGTAGGCTTTGCGCTAAATGTGCATGAAGGGCCGCAAGTTCTTTCTTATTACGCTCCTATTCATGCCTACAGCAAACTACGCGCGGGAATGATCCTTTCCAATGAACCGGGACTTTATCATGAAGGACAATACGGTATTCGCATTGAAAATCTGGTTGCAAACCGCCTTCACTCTGGTTTTGAAAAAACTTATGGTGAGTTTTTGGAGTTTGAAACACTGACCCTTTGCCCGATTCATTTAGATTGTATCGTTGTTGATATGCTAACTCATGAAGAGAAAGACTGGTTAAATCGTTACCATCAAACTGTTCAAGAAAGACTCGCTGAACATTTGTCTGGAGAAGTTTTAGACTGGCTGATTTACAACACTAGAGCGATTTAATCTTCTTTTTTAACTCAGGCAGAATAATTTTCTATTTCTAATGAAATAGCTTATTTTGCCTGAGTTGTCGTTATCTCTATTTTCAAACAGACTAAGATGTATCAAAGCTGATTGTTTTTCAGCAAACTTCTAATGAATGAAATAGTTAAACTGGTTACTTCTTTTTTTGTTATATTAGCCGCTTAGATAGCGGCTTTATTTTTGCCTACGATTTTGGTGTGATAATCAAAACGGGTAATTAAACAGGTAAAAATTTAAATAGCTATTTAAATAAATATCATATATCAAGAGGTTAGACTAAAAATGCTTCTAATGATCGAAAAGAAGCAT
>NZ_JRVL01000199.1:10107-34131 GCF_054823985.1 Acinetobacter sp. GN11
TTCGCCATATTTTAGTTTAAAGGATGGTGATGGCTTCAAACGTTTTTCAGTCTCTGCTGGTCCTTTGTATGTCAAACCGACTGGTAATGCTCAACCTTTCAGAATTAATACTTCTGTTAAAGAAAATGAGCAATCTAAAGTCGGAGATATTAAAGTAAAAACTATTCAAGACAATATTTCAGATGATAATAGTAATGTCGTTCTTGAAAAGCTTATTGATGTTATTGGTTTAGGTACAGATACAATTCCTTCTTGGCTAAGTGGAACAGCGGAAGTGCGTGGTCTAAGTCAATGGGATGCTGACAAAACAGGTTTGGAAGCAGATGATGTCACAACCTTAGGAATCATGAGCAATTACTTTTTTACAGATAATTTTTCATTGGAGTTAAAAGCAGGTATTCCTCCTAAAGTTGACTTGCAAGGTAAAGGTAAAATTTATGCACCTTTCTCTGCGACAGCGAAGCCTGCTGGTGGAATCCTTGGATCAATGGAACTTGAAAATAATCTTTTCATTACTGATCTTGAAGGACATGGTAGCGCCGCTTCAGCACGTGCTTGGACACCAGCATTTGAATTTCAATATCACTTTGGCAAAACTGGCGTAAATAAATTTAGACCTTATGTTGGTCTAGGTGTGATGTATGCCTATTTCAGTGAATTAGAAATGAACCCAGCGATTGAGAAAGATTTAGTCAATGCTGGTCATATGATTGTAAATATTAAAGATGGTAAAGCTGGAGCTGCTTTAGAAAGAAAAACTAGCACTGGTGACCCTAAAGTAGAACTAGAAGCATCTGATGCAATTGCCCCTGTTGCGACCGCAGGCTTTACTTACGATTTTAATGACAAATGGTATGCCGTTGGCTCTGTTTCCTATGCCCACTTAAAAACAGATACGACCATTACAGTGAGCGACGCCAAGTATGGTGAATTAATCAATGCAAAAGCAGATATCGAAATTAACCCTATTTTAGGTTATGCCGGTATTGGTTACCGCTTCTAACTTCTGCGCTATGTAAAGCTATAAAAACTTATGCACGTTTTTATAGCTTTCTTTCAATTTATTTTCCCTAGAAATTGCTTCTTTATAAATCAAAACGCTAAAAAAATGAGCATTTTTAATCAAAACTACAAATATAAAGACCTTCTTATTCTCTTATTACAACTCAACCATTTTCGTGATCGTTTTTCTTAATTTCATCCTCACAAACTAATCCAATAAAATTAGAAAGTAATTTTTCCTTTTTAGTAAAATTCTTTTTTTGGCACGCCCTTTGCTTTATTCATTGCATGATGAGTCAATGATGATTCAATGAATACACCAAGACGGCCAACGATGTCCGCTCTGATCGGTCTGCATAAAGCAATAAATTGCCATGCAAATTAAATTTCGTTCAGTTCAGGGGGACGGCGTATGTCTTCAAATATCCAGTTAGATGCAAAAAAAGCAACTGAAATTAAATTATTCAGTTTTTCAACTCCAGCAATGCGTGCCTTCCACATGACATGG
The DNA here is from genome assembly GCF_054823985.1 of Acinetobacter sp. GN11. Lineage (NCBI taxonomy): Bacteria > Pseudomonadati > Pseudomonadota > Gammaproteobacteria > Moraxellales > Moraxellaceae > Acinetobacter > Acinetobacter sp. GN11. The sequence continues at coordinate 11,618 of NZ_JRVL01000199.1, forward strand.
CTCGCTTTCTTTGTTTGCTTCTTTGCATGGTTTGCATGTGCACCATTAATGCCCGTGATTAAAGGTGAGTTTGGCTTAACAAAAGATCAAATTGCCAATATTAATATTGCTGCTGTTGCTATTACTATTTTAGTTCGGCTCATTGTCGGACCACTCTGCGACAAATATGGTCCACGTATTACGTACACCACTCTCCTATTAGTTGGCAGCATTCCAGTGTTTGGTGTAGCAGCTGCCAATAGCTATGAATCTTTTCTATTCTTTCGCTTACTTATTGGTGCTATTGGTGCAAGCTTCGTAATTACCCAATACCATACCAGTGTGATGTTTGCACCTAACGTTGTAGGAACAGCAAATGCGGCAACGGCTGGCTGGGGAAATGCTGGCGGTGGTGCAACACAAGCTTTAATGCCTTTATTGCTAGGTGCAATTGTGATGTTTGGTGTTGAACAAACCATGGGATGGCGCGTGGCATTAATCGTACCTGGCATAATGATGGTTATTGTAGGTATTCTTTATTGGAAATTAACTCAAGATTGCCCTCAAGGAAACTTTAAAGAGGTTCGTGCACAAGGTATTGAGATCGGTAGTGGCAAAAAAGGTGGTACGGCAATTTTAATGCAAGCTGCTCGCAACTACCGTGTCTGGATTTTATTTTTAGCATATGGTGCAAGTTTTGGTATTGAGATTTTTATCCATAACGTTGCAGCAATGTATTATGTTGATCAATTCAAAATGGATATAAAAACCGCTGGTTTAACTGCCGGAATCTTTGGTCTGCTGGCATTATTTGCTCGTGCGCTAGGCGGTATCATTTCTGATAAAGTCGCACTCAAGAAAGGATTAGATGGTCGCACCAAAGTACTTGTACTGATGATTTTGGGTGAAGGTTTATTCTTAATAGTCTTCTCACAAATGAATGCTGTTGCGCTCGCAATTATTTCCATGACTATTTTTGCATTGTTTACGCATATGGCCTGTGGAGCAACTTACGCACTCGTACCATTTATCGATCGTACTGCATTAGGTGGAGTTGCAGGAATTATTGGCGCGGGTGGTAATGTTGGTGCTGTTGCAGCAGGTTTCTTACTTAAAGGTTTACTTGATGTTCAAACTTGCCTGTTTATTTTAGGGGGGTTGGTTATGGTCGCAGGCTGTAGTGTAATTTTGATTCGCTTCACAACTGAACATAAAGAAAAAGAACAAGTTCTGTTTGAACAAGCATTGCTTGAACGCAATTCCGCAGCTTAATTTTTATAAGAAGCAGAGATTAAAATGATTTCTGCTTCTTCAATTTTCTTATCATAAAATACGAACTTTTTAATTCTTCTTAAATATTCTCCGCAGGTATATCGTCATTACCCGATATATCCTCTACAATAAATGATCACATTATTATAATTTTCCATTAATCATGACTAAAACTGGCAATCACTTTTCCCAGCCCCTCATCTATATGTTGATTGGTAGTGCTCTTATTTTGGCACTTTCCTTAGGTGTTAGGCATGGTTTTGGACTTTATTTGGTCCCAATGAGCCATGAGTTTGGTTGGAGCCAACATGTTTTTAGTCTTGCAATCGCCATGCAAAACCTGATCTGGGGAGTCGTTCAACCATTGACTGGTGCAATTGCAGACAAATATGGCAGTAAAATTGTGGTTGCAGTTGGCGGACTACTTTATGCCCTCGGCCTTCTCTTAATGGCCTTTAGTTCAAGCGTATTAATCTTAAATTTAAGCCTAGGATTGATTATCGGCTTAGCTTTGTCAGCGACCTCTTTTACAGTTTTACTTAGTGCAGTAGGTCGAGCAGCACCGCCAGAAAAAAGAAGTATGGCAATGGGGATTGCAAGTGCAGCGGGTTCTTTCGGTCAGTTTATTATGTTGCCATCTACCCTTCTCTTACTCAAAAATGTTGGATGGTCAGCAGCCCTAATGGTCAGTGCGCTATTAATTGCTCTTATTATTCCCCTTGCATGGATGTTAAAAGGACCAAGCAATCAAACTCCAAAAGCAATTGCACAACCTCAGCTCACATTTAAACAAGTACTGAATATTGCCAGAAAACATAAACCTTTTTGGTGGTTAGCTTTAGGTTTCTTAGTATGTGGATTCCAAGTTGTTTTCTTAGGGGTACATTTACCTGGCTATTTAATTGATCACGGCTTTGATGCTGCTACAGGTACTGTGTTTCTGGCACTAGTAGGACTATTTAATATTGTGGGGACTTACGGTGCTGGTTGGTTAGGAGATCGCTTCTCAAAACCTAAATTATTAATGGCACTTTACGGTAGCCGTGGCATCGCGATCATTGCCTTTTTATTATTACCTTTAAGCATTTATACGGTATATGCTTTTGGAATTATTATGGGCCTTTTATGGCTCTCCACTGTTCCGCTCACCAACGGTATTGTGGCAAATATGTTTGGCGTTAAATATCTTTCAATGCTAAGTGGTATTGTATTTTTCACTCATCAAGTCGGTTCTTTCTTTGGCGGTTGGCTTGGCGGTGTTAACCACGACTTAACAGGTAATTACAATGCGATTTGGCTATGTTCTATTGCATTGAGTATATTAGGTGTGATCGTACACTTCTTTGTGAATGAGGAGGCTGTTATTCATGACGCATAATGCCTTACTTTTGAAAACAATTATGACTTTTATCCTAGTCACGCTTTTGGTGCTTTCTATAATTTTATGGAAACAAACACCAGATTTATTTGAATATTTTAACCAAGCATTTTGTCCACACTAGTATGATAAAAAGCTAAAATCATCCTTTGGATTGTCATAAAAATATAAAAAACCTATGGTCTAATGAAAATAAAAAAGCCCGCAAATTTGCAGGCTTTTTTATTGAAAAATTATTTAAAATCAAAACAAACGATTCATACCATTAAGCGCAGCTACACGATATGCTTCAGCCATTGTTGGATAGTTAAATGTCGTTTCAACGAAATATTTCAAGGTATTATTTGGGCTGTGCATAACTGCTTGCCCAATGTGGATAATTTCGGCAGCGTTATTACCAAAACAGTGAATACCTAAAATTTCCATAGTGTCACGGTGGAAAAGAATTTTTAACTCACCCACTGTATCACCAGTAATTTGTGCACGAGCTAAATGACGGAAAGAAGCTTGACCCACTTCATACGGAATTTTCTCTTCCGTTAATTCCTGTTCATTTTTACCAATTGATGAGATTTCCGGAATGGTATAAATACCAGTTGGAATATCACGTACTGGCTTCGCATCTTCACCACTCATGTTTGCGCCAGCACAGCGCCCTTGGTCATAAGCAGCAGAAGCAAGTGATGGCCAACCAATTACATCACCAGCTGCATAGATGTTTTCAACTTCAGTTTGATATTGATCATTTACTGAAAGCTGGCCGCGGTTGTTTGGAACTAATCCAACGTTCTCAAGACCTAAGCCTTCTGTGTTACCTGAACGGCCGTTACACCAAAGAATGGCATCAGCTTTAATCTTTTTACCACTTTGTAAGTGTAAAACAACATGGTCATCAAACGTTTCAAGATGATCCATTTGTTCATTGTGACGAATCAATACACCTTGTTCACGTAAGTGATAAGATAAAGCATCAGCAATTTCATCATCTAAATAACTTAAAAGTTTTTGCTGAGTATTAATCAAATCAACTTTATGGTCTAAACCAATGAAGATTGAAGCATATTCACAGCCAATAACGCCCGCGCCGTAAATAATAATTTTTTGAATTGAGTAATCAAGATCAAGAATCTTATCTGAATCAAACACGCGAGGATGATCAAAGTCGAGACCTTGCGGATGATAAGGACGACTACCTGTCGCAATCACGATTTGCTTACAGATAATTGTTTCTTTAATACCTTCATGGCTAAAAACTAAAACTGTATTTTTATCTTGAATATATGCACGACCGTGGAAGACACCAATCTTGTTACGGTCATAAAAACGTGTATGTGTATCAACCTGTTGTTGAATCACTTTGTGTGCATTACGCAAAACTTGTTTCATGGTGAACTGTTTCCACTCACCTACTTTTTGAAACATTGGATCACGCTGATAACGAATAATACTAGAAACTGTTTGACGTAATGCTTTACTTGGAATCGTTCCTACGTGTGCACAGTTACCACCAAGTTGATCACGCACATCTACAATTGCAACACGCTTACCAGCTTTTGAAAGCTTCATTGCCGCGCCTTCACCCGCAGGTCCAGAACCGAGAACTACCGCATCGTATTTAACGAAATTCCCACTAACGACCTCTTTTTTACGTGGCATTGAAAGCTCCTTCCTCTCTTGAATGACCATATTTTATAATAGATTATGACTAATATGCGGTGAATTTATGTATTTCTCAACCCTATATTTCTGAATAGCCACATTTATTATATGAATAGTTATTTTCCGCTATTAACTGAAGAACTTCGCTATAATACAATGTCAATGTCTCTATAAACGAGTGGAAAAGTTAGATATGTCAGAACACCGTAAACCTGAACAGGGTGTAAAACTTCGTGGCGCAGAAAAAGTCGCAAGAATTCCTGTAAAAGTTGTACCTACGGTTGAAGTGCCGCGTAAACCTGACTGGATTCGTGTCAAGATGACGGCACCAGAAGAAGTTCAGCGTATTAAAACGACTTTACGTGCTCAAAAACTCCATACCGTTTGTGAAGAAGCAGCTTGTCCTAACCTCCCAGAATGTTTTGGTGGCGGTACGGCAACATTCATGATCATGGGTGATATTTGTACACGCCGTTGTCCTTTCTGTGATGTTGCACATGGTCGTCCAAATGCGTTAGATGCTGACGAACCTCGTCACATGGCAGAAACCATTTCCAATCTGAAACTCAAGTACGCAGTAATTACTTCTGTTGACCGTGATGACTTACTTGACGGCGGTGCACAACACTTTGTGGACTGTATTAAAGAAGCTCGTGCGCTTAGCCCGACGACATTGCTTGAGATTTTAGTACCAGACTTCCGTGGACGTATGGATATTGCTTTACGCATTATGACCGAATGTCCGCCAGACGTATTTAACCATAACATTGAGACTGTGCCTCGTCTATATAAAGCAATGCGCCCAGGTTCAGACTATCAACACTCTTTAACCTTATTAAAAATGTTTAAAGAATACTGCCCAGATATCCCAACAAAATGTGGTTTGATGGTCGGTATTGGTGAAACTGAAGAAGAAGTTATTGCATTACTCGATGACTTACGTGCTCACGATGTTGACTATGTAACTATTGGTCAATATTTACAACCTTCTAAACAACACGCGCCAATCGACCGCTTTGTAACGCCAGAAGAGTTTGAACGTTATGCAGAGCATGGTCGCAAACTCGGCTTTAGAAATATTTGGTCTGCACCAATGGTTCGTTCAAGCTACTTTGCTGATCGTCAATACCACGGTGAACCAGTACCAGAAGTTCGTCGTAAAGTAGATCCAGCTAAAAAAATTGCTGTTCAAACCGTCGAAGCTTAATAAATTAAATATCTATAAAAAGCCCTCTAACACAGAGGGCTTTTTATTTGTATAAGAAAATCAATAACATTTCTTGACAAATCGATAAAACAACCCATTACACTTTCACTCAAAAATATCTTATACCTAAAAGTACGATATATCCCTGCTCTAGCATATACATCAATATTTGCGACATAAAAACTCAAATTTAAACAGCAACTAAACAGCTAGTTAAGCCTTAAATATCTCCTCTCTTTTGTAACGTCATCCACCTGAGGGCTTATCTAGTAAGGAGCAAGTATGATTTTCCTACTCTTTATATTAAGTATTATTATTCAGCTTATTGCAGTATGGGCAATTTTCTATTTTAACTTAAATAAAGTTCTTGGTAGCGGTGTGGCGATTATTGTTGCCCTACTTTCGGCATTCTTGCTAACACCATGGTCACTGCTTTTAGGTATTCCAATTATTGCGCTCAGCATCATTATTTTAGTTGAGCCATTACGATTTAACCTAATTACTAAGCCAGCCTATAAGACTTTAGCAAACTCAATGCCGAGCATCAGTACCACAGAACAAGAGGCTTTAGAAGCAGGTACAAGTTGGTGGGAAAAAGAGTTATTTATGGGAGCGCCTGATTGGTCTCAATTTGAAAAGTATCCCTACCCAAAGTTGTCAGAAGAAGAACAAAGTTTTATAGACAATGAAGTTGAACTACTTTGTAGCATGCTCAATGAGTGGGAAATTCATCATCACTTAAAAGATCTTCCTCCTGAAGTTTGGCAATTTATTAAAGATAAAGGTTTTTTAGGACTCATTATTCCAAAGTCTTTTGGTGGTAAAGAATTTAGCTCATTTGCTCAAAGTCGCATTATGAGCAAAATTGCTTCACGCTCACTCACCACCGCGGTGAGTTGTATGGTTCCAAACTCATTGGGGCCGGGTGAGCTACTCATGCACTACGGTACCGATGCTCAAAAACAACAATACTTACCTGGTCTTGCTAAAGGTGAAGAGATTCCATGTTTTGGTTTAACCAGTCCAGAAGCAGGTTCAGATGCAGGTGCAATTCCAGATTCAGGCGTTGTTTGCTATGGCGAATATGAAGGTGCTCAAGTTCTTGGTCTGCGCATGAATTTCTCTAAACGCTGGATTACGCTTGCTCCGATTGCCACCGTTGTTGGCCTCGCATTTAAACTTTATGATCCAGAAGGTCTACTCGGCGACAAAAATAAAACTGAGTACGGTATTACCTGTGCCTTAATTCCTGCCAGTCATGCAGGCGTAAAAATAGGAGCGCGTCATTTTCCAGGTTCTCCATTTATGAATGGAACAGTAGAAGGAGAAGATGTTTTCATTCCAATTGACTGGATTATTGGTGGGCAAGAAAATGCCGGTAAAGGCTGGCGAATGCTGATGGAATGCTTAGGCGTTGGCCGTGGTATTTCCCTTCCAGCTTTAGCAACAGCAGCAGGTGAAATGAGCTATTTAACCGTTGGTGCTTTTGCGAAAATTCGCCAACAATTTAATATCTCTGTTGGCAAATTTGAAGGTGTACAAGAAGCTACCAGTGAAATTGCAAGTGATGCCTATATGCTTGAGGCATTCCGTTATTTAGTAACATGTGGCCTAAATCAAGGTGGAACACCCGCCGTAATGACCGCTATGGCAAAATATTATGCTACTGAAACGATGCGTAAAGTGGTCAATCACGGAATGGATATTGCCGGAGGACGTGCAATTCAACTTGGGCCACGTAACTTCCTTGCACTCACCTATCAAGCAATTCCAATTGCAATTACAGTGGAAGGCGCAAATATTTTGACTCGTTCACTGATGATTTTTGGTCAAGGTTCAATGCGTTGTCACCCTTACCTTTTTGAAGAGTTGCAACTCCTTCAATCTGAAGATAAGAATAATTCAGTCAAAAAATTCGATGATCTGTTATTTAAACATTTAGCCTATACCTTTAACCGCGGAGCAAAATCATTTGCTTATGGTTGGACAGGTGGCTCAAGCGATGCTCCTCAATCAGTAGATCAATTTACTGCCAGTTACTATAAAACGATTAACCGTTTTAGTGCCAACTTTGCTTTAGTTGCAGATATGGCGCTTGGCTTACTTGCAGGAGACTTGAAACGCAAAGAAATGTTATCAGGCCGCTTGGCAGATATTCACGCGAACCTTTTTATTTCTACTGCAATTTTAAAATTTTATGAAGCTGGCCAAAAAACTGAAGCTGAACAACTTCACGCTAAATTAGCTCTACAAAAAGCTTTCTTAAATATTCAGGAAGCATTTTGGGGTCTATTTGATAACTTCCCAGCCAAACTTCCAGCAGCATTTGTAAAATGGATCTGTTTCCCTCTTGGTCGTGTCATTTCAAAACCAGACGATGAGTTAAAACAACAAGTCGCTGAACTTATGATGCAAGAGCATCCTTTCAGAGAGCAGCTTAAGCATCACGTATTTTATTCTACCAAAGCCGATGATGTGACTGGACGTTTAGAACATGCATTCCAAATTCTACGAACCCTTGAACCGCTTTGGGATAAGTTTAAAAAAGCTGAATCTAAAGGCAAATTTACAGGACTTACTTTCGAAGAGAATATTGAACAAGCGATAAAAGAAGGTTTTATTACTGAAAGTGAAGCTAAACAATTATTGCAATACAATGCAATTCGATTCGACAGCATGCTTACAGATGTATTTGATGAAAATTTAAATAAGGATCTTCCTTTATCGAACCCTCATCAAATTTAGTGACTGACGCCTCCACTAATTCACTATTGCAATCATACTTGATTCAGATTAATTAATAATCAGCCATAAAAGCGTCAATCGACGCTTTTATTTTTAGGAGAAATTAATGTCTAAACAAGATTACGAGAATGGATTAAAAGTGCGCACAGAAGTGATGGGAGAAGCTTTTGTAAAACGTGCCCAAGAAAATACCGTACCCTTTACCCAGCCTTTGCAAGACTGGATTAATGAACATGCATGGGGATCGACTTGGCAGCGTGAAGGCGTGCTCCCACGTAAATATCGTTCATTAATTACTTTGGCAATGTTAACTGCTCTTAAGTCACCAACCGAACTCAAAGGCCATGTTCGTGGTGCACTCAACAATGGTTGTACAGTTGAAGAGATTCAGGAAACTTTATTGCACAGTCTGCCATATTGCGGCGCCCCTGCTACACAAGAAGCTTTTCGCGCCGCTTTAGAAGTGATTCAAGAATATCAACAAAAATAATTTTAATATGAGCCAGCATCCCCCTGGCTCTTTTTAATCTAACTCAATTTAGTCGAATGAATCTGAAAATTACGGTCATCAATCACGATAGCCTGACGACAAATCCCTTCTATTTGACGTTGCTTTTCAAAAACTGCTGCTGACATCGGTTCAAAGCTATCAAAGAAACAGATATTTTTTTCATCTATTGAATACACCAGTGACTGGTTCCCCACTCCAGCTAAAGTATCGTAATAGACAATCACCATTTTGCCATTTTGAATTTCAGCTTGAATATCCTGATAGCTCAACGCAGGTCCTGTCGGTATTTTCAATACCTTTGCTTCTTTATAGCTCATTCGTTCACTTGGGCTAATATTAGGATCTTCATCTGAATGAAATGACACTTCAAATCCTAGTTTCTTTAAAGCAACGGCTAAGGCAATGGTATAGGTTCCGTCTTCATCGTATCGGCAAACTTTAATCAACTCAGCAATATCAATTTGTACTCCATGATGTTGAAGCACCATCCAAACCGCAAAAACACCACAGTTTGCTTCGAGATTTGCTAGAGCTTGGGGAATATTGACTGCCATAATTTGAATCTATAAAGATAATTAGGCAGATAATAAACAAAACTGGATTGGCACTAAAAGCTTTTCGAAGTACAATGTTGCGCTAGTCGAGGGATGCTGCGACAAATGATCGGCACTAAAGATCAATTTGCCAGGCTCGACAATCGGTTAAACACTCGGTTTAGCCAACAACGGCATCCGCGAACAGAACGATCCATACTATTTTTTCCCTAGGAGATCCTGATGAACGCGGTTAATGCTTCATTTACAGATTATAAAGTTGCTGACATCTCACTTGCTGACTACGGTCGTAAAGAAATCAAACTTGCTGAAGCAGAAATGCCAGCTTTAATTGGTTTACGTAAACGTTATGCAGCGTCTAAACCACTTGCTGGTGCAAAAATCCTTGGTTGTATTCATATGACCATTCAAACAGCGGTTCTTATTGAAACGCTTATTGAATTAGGTGCTGAAGTTCGTTGGACTTCTTGTAACATTTTCTCGACTCAAGACCATGCTGCTGCTGCAATTGCTGCTCGCGGTATTCCTGTTTTTGCTTGGAAAGGCGAAACTGAAGAAGAATATGTATGGTGCCTTGAACAACAAGTTAATGTTAATGGTCAGCCTTGGGATGCCAACATGATCTTGGATGATGGCGGTGACTTAACTGCTCTTGTTCATGACAAATACCCAGCTCTTTTAGAACGTATTCACGGTATTACTGAAGAAACTACAACAGGTGTTCAACGTCTTATCGAAATGTGGAAAGACGGTTCTTTGAAAGTACCTGCGATTAACGTAAATGACTCGGTTACTAAATCTAAAAACGACAACAAATATGGTTGCCGTCACTCACTAAATGACGCAATCAAACGCGCAACTGACATGCTTTTGTCTGGCCGTCGTGCGCTTGTGATCGGTTATGGTGACGTTGGTAAAGGTTCTGCTCAATCTTTACGTCAAGAAGGCATGATTGTTCGTGTAACTGAAGTTGACCCAATTTGTGCAATGCAAGCATGTATGGACGGCTATGAAGTTGTATCTCCATACAAAAACGGCGTACAAACAGGCAAAAAAGAAGATATTAACCAAGACTTACTTGGCAACACTGATCTTGTTGTAACCACTACTGGTAACTACCACGTGTGTGACGCTGCAATGTTAGATAGCTTAAAAGCTGGTGCAGTTGTTTGTAACATCGGTCATTTCGACACAGAAATCGACACAGCTTATTTACGTGGTTACAAGTGGGTTGAAGTTAAGCCACAAGTTCACCAAGTTTACCGTTCAGAAGATGAAAATAACTACCTCATTCTTCTTTCTGAAGGTCGCCTTGTGAACTTAGGCAATGCAACTGGTCACCCATCACGCGTGATGGACGGTTCTTTTGCTAACCAAGTGTTAGGTCAAATTCACTTATTCCAAGAGAAATTTGCTGACCTTCCTGCAAACGAAAAAGCTGCACAAATTCGTGTAGAAGTTCTTCCTAAGAAACTTGACGAAGAAGTTGCTGCGGCAATGGTTGCAGGTTTTGGTGGTGTACTTACTCAATTAACTCAAGAGCAAGCTGGCTATTTAGGTGTTGCTGTTGAGGGACCATTCAAGTCTGACGCTTACAAATACTAAGAACTTAAGGGCAGTCGGTTCACCGTCTGCCCTTTTTTCTAAAAATATTGTTTCGCTGTTTACAAGGATTTGACATGACTAAACGTATACCCATTTCTTTTGAGTTTTTCCCACCGAAAACTGATGCCGGTGCTGAAAAACTTCGTATTGTTCATCAAGAATTACAACTATTAAATCCAGATTTTTTCTCGATTACATATGGTGCTGGTGGCTCTACTCGCGAACGTACTCTTGCTGCTATTGACGATTTCAATGGTAAAGGTACACCAGTTGCACCTCACCTTTCGTGCATTGGTGATGATAAAGCGCGTATTGCTGAGTTACTAGATTTATATAAAGCTCAAGGCATTAACCGTATTGTCGCTTTACGTGGTGACTTACCTTCTGGTCAAGTCGGACTTGGCGAACTTCCTTATGCTCAAGATTTAGTACGTTTCATTCGTGAGCATTCAGGTGATCATTTTCATATTGAAGTTGCAGCTTATCCTGAAATGCACCCTCAAGCTGAAAACCTTGATTCAGATATCCAACGGTTTATTGAAAAAGTACAAGCTGGCGCTAATGCAGGAATTACTCAATTCTTCTTTAATCCAGACTCATACTTTTATTTTATTGAGCGTCTGGAAAAAGCTGGAGTTAATATTCCGGTGGCTCCTGGCATCATGCCGATTACCAATGCCAGCAATTTAATTCGCTTTGCTGATGGTACTGGTGCAGAAATTCCTCGTTGGATCCGTAAACAATTACAAGCCTATGGCGATGACAGCGAGAGTATTAAAGCTTTTGGTCATGAAGTTATTGTGAAGCTATGTGAACGCCTGATAGCAGGTGGTGCACCAAGCTTACATTTCTATTCAATGAATCAAGTCGAACCAACTCGTCAACTCGTCGTTGATCTTGGTTTAAATTAATTTTGTAAGGCGTACCCAATGAATCGTTTTTTTATCGAAACTGAACTTACGGTTGGTTCAACAATTCAACTAACTGAATCAGTATTTCATCATTGGGTGCGTGTTTTACGTGCACAATTACAAGAACAAGCGACTCTCTTTAATGGCCAAGGTGGCGAATATCTAGCGACCTTGACCGAAATTAATAAAAAAAATGCGTTTGTCACAATTGAGAATTTCAACCCTAATAACCGTAGTGCCCCATTTAAAGCCGTTCTTGGTCAGGTCATGAGTAAAGGTGACCGAATGGATTATGCTATTCAGAAAGCCACTGAACTCGGGGTAAGTAAAATTCAGTTACTTACAAGTGACCGTTGTGAAATGCGCTTAAAATATGATCGAGATCAAAAAAAATTAGATCACTGGCAAGCTGTTGCAATTGCAGCATGTGAACAATGTGGATTAAACCTAGTTCCAGAAGTTTTAGCGCCTATTTCTCTAAGTGAATGGGTAAGTTCTTCTGAACTTCCCGTTTCAAAATTTGTTTTAGCACCAGAAAAAGAACAAAAAGATGTATTAGCCGGTATACAACCTGAACTTGCCCTATTGATTGGTCCAGAAGGCGGTTTAAGCGAAATTGAAATTACTCAAGCCAATCAAGCTGGTTTTATGAATTGGTGTATTGGTGATCGTGTTTTACGTACAGAAACTGCGCCTGTCGTTGCCTTATCTATTTTAAATTATCGGTTTTTATCCACCTAAGCTCATTGAACATTGATTAAATCACTATTTAAAGTTAATTTAGTTTTATTGTATGAATAAAATTTCAAATTCTTTATTACTGATAAATCAGATTCTTTCTGTATATATGTAAAAAAAATAGGATAGAAAAATCTTATGTCCGGGCTTCAGGAAGAATACTTACAGCATCAAACAAAAATTGAGCAGCTTAAACTTTCAATTCAATATATACGCTGGTATTTGATTAGCTTAGTATTACTCTGTCTGATTTCATATGCTATTTTTTCCTATTATTTTTCATCATCAATAACAACATTCAGCTGGTCTATTGGCCTTACTATAGTATCTCTTATCTGCTTATGGTTTATTCCAAATATTTTAACCCATTACCGTACTATTAATTTTATTAAAAAAGCCGATTTTATATTACAAAGCATTTGTTTTATTTCAGGAATTTTACTCGGAATAAACGTTACAGTTATTCATTTTTATCTTCCGGCAGAGTTGGTTGCACTACCAGATGCTCATATTTTAATTGCCTTGTTTATCACTTCCGCTCATATCATTGGCCTGACTTTTTTAACGCAGCAACCTCGATACTTTTATCTTTTATTCATTCCCAGTACATTCCCCCTACTCATCGCTCAACTTACACATACGCCCATTACTCAGCTACCTTTTTATTTCGCCTACAATATAACTTTTGTGGCTACAGTACTCTGCGCATACGCAACTCAACGTAACTATCAAAAGATTTCTCAATTATTATTCAAAAATAAACAGCTCGTTCAAATTTCAGATCAACATACCCAGTGGGCTGAAGAGCTATGTGTACAGCTTCAACAAGAAGTGAATAAATCAAAAGATATTGAAGCCCAGCTCCAATTTAATAACCATTTACTTGAGCAAAAAGTACGGGAACGCACTTACGATCTCACCAAAATGAATGAGCAACTCGAAAGCCATCACTACAATTTAGCTTTTGCACATGAAACGGCGGGCATTCGGCCTTGGGACTGGGATATTGAAAATCAAAAATTAGAAATTAAGTTTTTCGATCAACAAAAGCAAACTCAGACGACTGTTATTCATCTCAATAGCATTTTAGACCGCGTACATCCAAGTGATAAAAAACTTTTTGAAGAGCGTTTAAAGCAACATATAGAAGGAATTACAGATCATTTTAATATCAATTTCAGGATATTACGCCGAGATGGTTCATGGCGATGGATTCAGGATGTAGGTCGTGTCATCACGAGAGATCCCAAAACACAAAAAGCGCTTCGTATGGTGGGTATGACCCGAGACATACATCAAGAGAAAAAAGATCAAGAACACTTAAGACTATCAGCAATTGTGCTTGAACAAGCAGCTGAAGGTATATTTATTCTAGATGAGCACCTGAACTATATTGATATTAACCCTTACTACGAAAAATTAACCGGATTCACTAAATCAGAACTATTAAATAAAGAATTATTTAGCATTGCGATTAATCAAAAAGAATTACAACAACAATTTCACACCTCAATTACCCAACAGCTCCTCGAAACTGGAGAATATATGGGCCAATTTGATGAAAAGTTTAGTTCTGGCAAAAGCGTATATTTGTGGTTACACATCAATGTAGTCAAAGATGAGTTCAATCAAATCACCAATTATATTGGATTTGCACGTGACCTCTCTGAGCAAAAACGTCAGGAACAACATCTATCTTATTTAAAAAATTACGATAGTCTCACCCACCTACCGAACCGTCTTTACTATTACAATCAATTACATCAATATCTGGTAAACCCTTCATATAACATTAAAAATTTAGCACTGATACGAGTAAACATTGACCGTTTCCGCGCTTTTAATGAGTTTTTAAATAATGATAGTGGTGATGAACTTCTTAAACAGTTCGCACAACGCTTACGCCTAATTAATATTAATGCAATTTTGGTTGCCTATTTAAATAGTGACGATTTTGCAATTATTTATGAAATTTCTCCAATTCATCCAAATATTGAGCAATATTGCCAAAACATCTTGCAAGCGCTCAACGCACCTTTTTATATTGATAATCACGAATATTTTATTACAGCATCTATCGGTGTTGCATGCTTTCCTGAGCATGGCCGACAAATTGATCATCTTAACAACCATGCAGAACAAGCACTTTCAGAAGCAAAACGCTTAGGAGGCAATACCATTTCTTACTATTGCAATAAAGCAGAGCATCCATATAAAACTGCTGATTTAGAACAAGAGTTACGTAAAGCCATTCAAAATAATGAATTTGTCATTTATTATCAGCCCAAAATTAATCTACATGATCAATCCATTATAGGTTTTGAAGCATTAATTCGTTGGCAACATCCTGAAAAAGGATTAGTCATGCCAAATATGTTTATACCTTTTGCTGAGCGTAGTAGCCTAATTTCAGATATTGGCAAAGTCGTTTTAGATAAAGTTGGAAAACAATTACAAGAATGGAAAAACGCAGGCTATGCAAACATTCAAGTCTCTGTAAATATTGTTGCTCAACAAATACATCGTGGCTTATTACTTAATGATCTAGATGAGGTTTTGCAAAAATATAATATACAAGGTGCAGATCTTGAACTTGAAATTACTGAGTCAGCTCTATTAGATAATACTGATAACGTCAAAACGCTATTACATGCGATAAAACAACGAGATATTTCAATTGCTCTAGATGACTTTGGGACAGGTTATTCCTCTTTGGCGTACCTGACAGAATATCCAATTGATGTACTAAAAATTGACCGTGCTTTCATTTCTAAAATTGGTGATCACAAACAAGAAGCTATTGTAAATGCCATGATTGCAATGGGTAAAAGTATGGGGCTTAAACTAGTTGCCGAAGGTGTAGAAACAGAAGAACAAGTTGCCTATCTACAAAAACAGCAATGTGATTTTTTACAAGGCTATTTCTTTAGTCGTCCTATCCCTGCTGAGCAGATTATTCCTTATCTACAAACAAATTCGCATATTTCTTAGTTGTTTAAACCTTCGATTTTTAGATACGCTGCTTTTTCCAAAAATGAGCGTTTTTGACTGTGAGAAATAAAGAAGTAGTGTTATATTCTTTAGCATTTAGCTCACTACAGGGCTATTGGCAATTCTACTATTCTCTTAATTGGTAAAAATTAAAGCATAGTAAAAGAACTGAATTGCCTTCCCCCCTGAATGAGTGATTTGACTAGTTTGCTTTTTTGTATCAAATAGAGACTCAGATGGACGATCAATCTTTAAAACAGGCCGCTTTAAATTACCATGAATATCCAAACCCAGGGAAAATCAGCGTTACCCCAAGTAAGCAACTTGTCAACCAACGAGATTTGGCTTTAGCCTACTCACCCGGAGTTGCTGCGCCATGTTTAGAGATTGAACGTGACCCTTCAACTGCTGCTAAATATACTGCACGCGGAAACTTAGTTGCTGTAGTAACTAACGGTACCGCTGTTCTTGGTTTAGGTAATATTGGCCCATTGGCTTCTAAACCTGTAATGGAAGGTAAAGGCGTTCTCTTCAAAAAGTTTGCTGGTGTTGACGTATTTGACATCGAAATTGCAGAAAACGATCCAGATAAAATTGTAGATATCGTTGCCTCTCTTGAGCCAACTTTCGGTGGTATCAACCTCGAAGATATTAAAGCGCCAGAATGTTTCTATATTGAAAAGAAACTTCGTGAACGTATGAAAATTCCTGTATTCCATGACGATCAACATGGTACAAGTATTATTGTAGGTTCAGCTTTGCTCAATGCATTGCAACTTGTAAATAAGAAAATTGATGAAATCAAAATCGTAGCTTCAGGTGCAGGTGCAGCAGCACTTTCATGTTTAGACTTGCTTTGTGCGCTTGGTGCTAAAAAAGAAAATATTATTGTTGCCGATTCACGTGGTCTATTAACGACTTCACGTGAAGGCTTAGATGAATCTAAAAAACGTTATGTTCAAGATATTACAGCATCTCAGCTTCATGAAGTAATGGCTGGTGCAGATATGTTCTTGGGTCTTTCTGCTGCTGGTATTCTCACCAAAGAAATGGTGAAACACATGGCTGAGAACCCTATTATTTTTGCTTTGGCCAACCCAGATCCAGAAATTTTACCTGAACATGCACATGAAGTACGCTCTGACGTTATTATGGCAACTGGTCGTTCTGACTATCCAAACCAAGTAAACAACGCATTATGTTTCCCATACATTTTCCGTGGTGCACTTGACGTTGGTGCAACTACAATTAATGAAGATATGAAAATTGCATGTGTACATGCAATTGCGCGTATGGCTCATATCGAAGCTGATGCAGCTACATATGGTGAAAAATCTGCTTCATTTGGTCGTGACTATTTAATTCCACGCCCACTTGATCAACGCTTAATTTTAGAAATCGCGCCAGCGGTTGCTAAAGCTGCAATGGACTCAGGTGTAGCAACTCGTCCTATCGAAGATTTCGCTGTATATCGTCAAAAATTGTCTGAGTTTGTATATAACTCTGCATTCTTGATGAAACCAATTTTTGCTCAAGCAAAAGCTGATCCAAAACGTATTGCATATGCGGAAGGTGAAGACGAACGCGTATTACGTGCAGTACAAATTGCAGTTGATGAAGATTTAGCTAAACCAATTTTAGTAGGTCGTACTGCTGTAATTGAAGCAAATATCAAAAAATTAGGCCTCCGTTTACAACATGGCGTAAATATTGAGATTGTTGATCAAGAACAAAATCCATTGTATGAAGAGTTCTGGAAAGACTACCACCAGACAATGCAACGCAAAGGCATCACGGTTGAGTATGCTAAACGTGAAGCTCGTCGCCGTTCGACTTTAATCGCTGCTCTTCTCGTTAAGTTTGGCAAAGCAGATGGTATGTTATGTGGTACTTATAGTAGCTATAACATTCACCTCGACTTTGTACGCAATGTTATCGGTCTTAAAGAAGGCATGAATAACTTCTTCACATTAAATGCCTTAATGCTTGAAGATCGTAACTTGTTTATCGCAGATACATACGTAAACACTAACCCGACTGCTGAACAACTTGCTGAAATGACTATTTTAGCAGCTGAAGAAGTACGTCGTTTTGGTATTACTCCACGTGTAGCACTGCTTTCTCATTCAAGTTTTGGTAGCGACCAGACTGATTCAAGTGCTCAAAAAATGCGTGAAGTTTATCGTATTTTATCTGAGCAAGCTCCTGAGCTTGAAGTTGAAGGTGAAATGCACGGTGATGCAGCATTAGACGAAAATATTCGTCAATTTGCATTCCCTGGTTCACGTTTTAAAGGTTCTGCAAACTTGCTCATTATGCCAAACCTAGATGCAGCAAATATTTCATTTAACTTGTTAAAAGCAACTTCTGGTAACAATGTTACTATTGGTCCAATTTTGCTTGGCGCAGCAAAACCTGTTCATATTTTGACACCGACAGCAACCACTCGTCGTCTTATCAATATGACTGCTTTAACTGTTGCTGAAATCCAGCAATTAGAAAAATAATTTAGAAAGAGCTTTTTACGAAAAGCCTGTCTAATGACTTGAGAAAACCTCTATTCTGTAGCATGATTGCTTGAAGAATAGAGGTTTTTTCATGCAAGTGTATTTAGTAGGCGGTGCCGTCCGAGATTCTCTACTTGGGCATCCCTATCAAGAAAAAGACTATGTTGTGGTCGGAGCAACACCTGAACATATGCTCGCCCAAGGTTTTCAACCTGTAGGCAAAGATTTTCCTGTGTTTCTTCATCCTGAAACGAAAGAAGAATACGCACTTGCACGTACTGAGCGAAAGTCCGGTAAGGGCTATCATGGTTTTCAATTTTTTACTGATACCACAGTAAGTTTAGAAGAAGATTT
Source organism: Acinetobacter sp. GN11 (assembly GCF_054823985.1). NCBI lineage: Bacteria > Pseudomonadati > Pseudomonadota > Gammaproteobacteria > Moraxellales > Moraxellaceae > Acinetobacter > Acinetobacter sp. GN11. The sequence goes on from NZ_JRVL01000199.1 coordinate 30,029, forward strand.
AATTCGCCGTGATTTAACCATCAATGCCATAGCAATGGATCAAGATGGTAAATTATATGACCCCTATGGCGGTCAGACTGATTTAGAAAATAAAACCTTACGACATGTTTCAGAAGCTTTTGCTGAAGATCCTTTACGTGTTTTACGTGTCGCACGCTTTGCAGCTCGATATTCTGCATATGGTTTTCATATTGCACCTGAAACCTTACAACTCATGCAAACAATGGCTGAATCAGGTGAACTTGATGCATTAACACCAGAACGTGTATGGAAAGAAACTTCGCGTGCGCTTTTAGAAGATCATGCAGATATTTATTTTCAGACATTACGGGATTGTGGTGCGTTAAAACATCTTTTCCCTGAAATTGACGCACTGTTTGGTGTACCACAGCGTCCTGAATATCATCCAGAAGTAGACTGCGGCATACATACTCTAATGTCTTTACAACAAGCTTGTAAGTCAAACTACTCGCTTGATGTTCGGTTTGCTGTTCTAGTACATGATTTGGGTAAAGCATTAACTCCAGTTAATGAACTTCCTCGCCATATCATGCATGAAGAGCGTGGCGTGAAACCAGTTACTGAATTATGTGAACGTTTAAAAGTTCCAACTCAAACTCGACAGTTGGCATTATCGGTGTGTAAAGAGCATCTAAAATGTCATCAGATCATGTCGTTAAAACCTGGCACTGTATGGCGTTTATTACAACGTCTTGATGTATTACGCCGTCCTGAGAGAGTAGAAGCTTTTGTACAAGCATGTGAGTGTGATGCTAGAGGAAGATTAGGCCTAGAAGATCGCCCCTATCCTCAAGCTCAGTACATGTTAGATGCAATGCAAGTGGTTCGCTCTGTTAAAGTTCAGGATTTACCAGAGAACATTAAAGGTGCTGAAATTGGCGAAATGTTAATTCAATATCGCATTGATGCTTTAACTGAGTTCAAACATCAACATCAGACACCAACACATTCTTAATTTAAGCCAATAAAAAAGCCTCATTACGAGGCTTTTTTTATTTTACTGTTTAGGTAAAGGTATAAATTGAGATTGACTATTTTGGTTTTTTCTTTCGCCAACTGTTACCACAAAGTTTTCTTGCTTCCCAGCTCGCTCAACCACTACATTAATTTCGCTATTAGGCGCTTGTAATGCAACGTAATTAATCAAATGAGATGCCGAAGTGATTGGTTCATTATTTACTTGAACAATCTTATCGCCAACTTTTATACCTGCTGAAGCCGCTGGCCCGCTTTTCAAAACATCAGCAACAACGACACCAATTTGTTGTTTTGGTGCCAATACATCGTCTTGTGTAGGCGGTACTAAACTAATGCCTAACCATCCACGTACAACGCGGCCATCTTTCAAAATCGAGTTTAATACTTGTTGGCAAATTTTAGCTGGAATTGCGAAGCCAATACCTAAAGAACCACCCGACTGAGAGAAAATAGCAGTGTTCACCCCAATTAAGTTACCAGCAACATCAATTAATGCACCACCTGAGTTACCTGGGTTAATTGCAGCATCTGTTTGAATAAAGTCTTCATAGGTATTGATGCCTAAATCAGAGCGCTCAGTGGCAGAAATAATACCTTGAGTAACCGTTTGTCCTACACCAAATGGGTTACCAATCGCCAAGACAACATCACCCACTTCATTACCACTTAACTTAAATGGCAATACAGGTAATTTATCTAAATCGATTTTAATGACTGCTAAATCTGTGTCAGGGTCTGTTCCAACAATCGTTGCTTCTGCACGACGTCCGTCACGCAATGCCACTACAATTTGGTCAGCCTGAGCAATCACATGATTATTGGTAAGAATATAGCCATCAGCACGTACAATAACCCCAGAACCTAAACTATTTTCATTTTGCTGTTGTTGTTCAGGAACCTGATTTCCAAAAAACTCACGGAATACTGGATCGCTTAACAATGGATGATTTTGTTTAACTTTCTGGGTCGTAAAAATATTAACAACTGCCGGCGCTGCAACTTTTACCGCAGCACTATAAGACACCACGCCGCCCGTTCGTGAAGTATCAACCAATGGCTCAACTTTCTCGGCAGGCATTTGTACCCCATCAACTGCAACAGTTGGTTTCGGTTGATGGTATTTTTGCCATGCAATAAAACTGGCAATTACAATAATAAGTAACACCCAAGGTAACCATGTAAAGGTGCGGCGCACGTTTATATCCTCTACGAAAAGAAGTTTTTAATTAAATTAATATATTGAACAAAAAGAGTTTTCAGTTAAGCATTTTAAATTAAATATGTCGATATACACAAAAAACTCAAAAAAGATTTGTCTAGCTTTAGTTACACAACAAAATATGTTTCTATAGCTTTAGGAATTATTTACGACTCAATTCAGGAAATATCATGGCGAATTTGCATGAAATTATTCAGTGGTGCGACCAAACCTTAAAAGCGGCAGAATTTAAAGATTACGCACCAAATGGCCTGCAAATTGAAGGTTCAACTGAAGTAAAACGTATCGTTTGTGCCGTTACTGCTTCCGAAGATGCGATTGATGCAGCAATTGCTCAAAATGCGGATCTATTACTTGTACATCATGGTTATTTTTGGAAAGGCGAACCCTACCCAATTACAGGAATGCGCGGTAACCGAATTAAAAAACTCATTCAAAATAATATTTCACTCGTGGCTTACCACCTACCTTTAGATGCACATCCAAGTTTGGGTAACAATGTAGCCATTGCAGAAAAATTGGGCTTACATCATTTAGAACCACTCGATTTAGCCGAGAAACATCCAATTGGAAATATTGGCTATTTAGAGCAAGCGCTTTCTGTTGAAGAATTTAAAGCAAAATTACAAGATAGCTTTGATTTTAAAGTGATTCATTTGCCAGCCCAAAAGCAAGGCATTCAAAAAGTAGGCTTTTGTACGGGTGGTGCTCAAGATTTTATTGCTAAAGCAGCTTTGCAAAATTGTGATGCATATATTTCAGGTGAAGTCAGTGAACGAACTTTCTATGAAGCAAAAGAATTAGGCGTTCACTATTTTGCGTGTGGTCATCATGCAACTGAACGTTATGGAGTTCAACGTTTAGCACAAGCAATTTCAAAGCAGTTTGCAATTGAAACCGAATATTTTGAATTGAATAATCCGATTTAATTAAGTCTTTTTTTCAATCTGTGTTATGCGTATTAATTAGATCTTTATTGTGTATAGTTCTTTAAAACGATGCACTATTGTGAACAGAATCATTTACAATAGAGCCACTTAATATTGTATAACCCAGCAAATGCAAGGAATAGGAACATGACAACCATTACTTTACCTGCACTTCCATATGGCTATGATGATTTAGCGCCACATATTAGTAAAGAAACTTTAGAATACCATCACGATAAACACCACAATACCTATGTTGTTAACTTAAACAACTTAATCAAAGGGACTGACCTTGAAGGTAAAACCTTAGAAGAAATCATCAAAGCAACTGCTGGTGATGCATCTAAAGCTGGTATTTTCAACAACGCTGCTCAAGTTTGGAACCATACATTCTACTGGAATTCTATGAAGCCAAATGGTGGTGGTAAGCCTACTGGCGCAATCGCTGCTAAAATTGAAGAAGCTTTTGGTAGCTACGAAAAATTTGCAGAAGAATTTGCTGCTGCTGCAACAACTCAATTCGGTTCAGGCTGGGCTTGGTTAGTTGCTGATGAAGTAAACGGTAAATTATCTATTACTAAAACTTCTAATGCAGACACTCCACTTGCACATGGTCAAATTGCTGTATTAACAATTGACGTATGGGAACATGCTTACTACATCGATTTCCGTAACTTACGTCCTAAATACATCGCAACTTTCTTAGAAAGCCTAGTGAACTGGGACTATGCAAATGCAAAACTTGCAGGTCAACCAGCTGGTGTAGAGAAATAATTTTATTTCTTTCTAAAAAACCACCCTTTTTTGGGTGGTTTTTTTATTTTTAGTACCGCAAAAGCATATTAATCAAGCAAACGATTCATTTTCTTTAATATTCTTATTGACGCTTTTAGATTTCATCCATAAAATGCGCATCAGATTCTCCAATAGCTCAGTCGGTAGAGCGACGGACTGTT
>NZ_JRVL01000200.1:0-8426 GCF_054823985.1 Acinetobacter sp. GN11
TTTTTATAACTACTTTCACTCGAAAGAGCGATTTATTGAAATCTGTCTAATCGTACAAAAAGAACGATTAAAAGAAAAAGTGATTTCAATTGCTGAATACACCAGCCACACAAGCGCTAGGGATAAACTTAAGGCACTTTATCTTTTACACACCGACTTAGAGGGGCTTTACTTTCTATTATTTAAAGCTATTTTTGAGATAAAACTGACCTATTCAAAAGCCTATCAAGTCGCAATTAAATATAGAACTTGGCTAATCAATGAAATCTATAGCCAGCTTATAAAACTAAAAGCCGATGCGACTTTTCAGGATGCAAAGCTATTTTTATATATGATTGAGGGCGCAATTATTCAGCTTCTAAGCTCAGATGGAGCAGACGACAGAGAAAGCTACTGGAATATGATTTCTAATGTCTTTCTTTAGACGTTTCGGCTTATTTGGGGGGAAGGCATAAGCCTTAATTCTAAAATAGCGATTGGATGAACTTTGAAAGTTGACTTCAAATCGTGGCTTAAGTGGTCTGAGGTCAAGTTTTTTTAAAGATACTTAAGCAATATGGTTTGCGTAACTTCAATCAAATACTGAAATATTTCGAATCAGCGTATGAGTTGCCTACGTCAGTTATCGTCTCGCACAAAAGTATGCTGAATATAAATAGAGGAGTCATTCATGGGTACGCGTTCAACCATTATGGATACCAATAGCTTTCGTCCAGAACATGCTGCTGAGCTGGACCATGCTACCCGCAAACTGACCGATAAAAGAAATAAAATTTTAGGTGAATCCTATCGCTTGTTTTATCGTAATCCCGTGCATCTGGTGAAAGGACAGGGGCAATATTTATGGGATGCAGCAGGTCATCAATATCTGGATGTTTACAACAATGTTGCCAGCATTGGTCATTGTCATCCTGCGGTGATTGAAGCGGTAAATGAGCAAATGAAAATGCTCAATACCCATACCCGTTATTTACATGAAAATATTTTGGATTATACGGAAGAACTCTTACAGACTACTCCTGATGAAATTGACCGTGCCATGTATATGTGTACGGGTTCGGAAGCGAATGATTTAGCGATTCGTATTGCACGTGAATATAGCGGCGGTACAGGAATTATTGTGTCTCAAGAGTCGTATCATGGAACCAGTAGCTTAACCTCAGGATGCTCTCCAGCGCTTGGAACTGAGCAGCCTTTAGATGCGACAACTCGTCTAGTTCCAGCACCTGATTATTATCGGATTCAAACTGATGATTTGGGCACATGGTTCGCACAGCAAATCCAGCAACAAATTGATGATATGAATGCAAAAGGTATCAAGTTTGCAGGTTTTTTAGCGGACTCAATATTTTCTTCTGACGGTGTGATGCCTAATCCTGTTGGGTTCTTACAAAAAGCGGTTGATGTCGTCCATGCCAATGGCGGTATCTTTATTGCTGATGAAGTACAACCGGGTTTTGCACGCACTGGCGATTCTTTCTGGGGCTTTGGTCGTCACAATGTTGTACCTGATATCATTACCACAGGTAAACCAATGGGTAACGGAGTTCCAGTGTCAGGGCTTTTAGCCAAGAGTGAAGTCCTTGCTGCTTTTAGCGATAAAATTCCATATTTTAATACCTTTGGTGGTAATCCTGTTTCTATGGCAGCGGCACAGGCTGTACTTAAAGTTATTCAGGAAGAAGAATTGCAAACCCATAGTAAATATGTGGGAGGGCTACTTCTCAAAGAACTCACTAAACTTATGGATAAACATGAGATGGTCGGTGATGTCCGTGGCGCTGGTCTATTTATAGGATTTGAACTGGTTAAAGATAGAGCGACAAAAGAACCAAATAAAGCATTGGCTTTGAACCTTATTGAAGAACTCAGAAACACTCATCGAGTTTTAACCTCGGTTGCAGGTCCTTATGGCAACGTATTGAAATTGCGCCCACCTTTGGCTTTCCAAATAAAAGATATCGATTGGTTAGTTGGCGCTTTGGATCAAGCCTTAACAAAATTAAAGTAAGACCTTATATAAAAAATACCCTTCAAGTTGGATGTTAAATCTAATTTGAGGGGTATTTTTTTGTTCAATCATCTTGCAGCTTTAGAAGATATCTCGAATTGCTTAAATAATAAAAAGGCCTCTATTCAAGGCCTGTGTTTTCAATGTTTTAGTGTCTTAATTGACGTGGTGTAACACCAAACCAGCGTTTAAATGCACGAGACAATGCACTTACTTCAGAATAACCTAATAAGAATGCCATTTCTGAAATTGGAATATTTTTCTGCTTAATATAATGTTCTGCCAATTCACAACGAACCTGATCGACCAAATGGGTAAAGGTCAGTCCTTCAGTTTTTAAGCGGCGGGTAAGGGTGCAACTAGTTAAACCAATATCATGAGCGATTTTTTCAAGGTTTGGTTCACCTTCACTCAGTTCAAGTTGGATGTGAGAGCGAACATGATCTGCAAGACTTTGACTTTGAGAAGAGCGATTAAGTAACAGCAGCGTATCTAAAATTACTGTTAATAAAATAGAATCACGCCCCGGCATAGTATGCTGGACGTCTTTTTTTGAAATGATGATGGAGTTAAAAGGCTGATCAAAATAAACAGGCGCGTTAAATAATTTGCTGTGTTCTTGCCAGAATTCAGGGCGAGTATGTTCAAAGTGAATCGCGCGTGGTGAATAATGAGGGCCCATCACTTCACGGATCACATTCATAAACATGCCCATGGTCAGTTCTGCATCTTGGCGGCGAGTTAAAATCGCGCCGTGTTGAACCTGATAATCTATGCGCCAACTATCTCCTAAATCGACCATTCGATTGAGGGTATCTTTCTGATGCAAATAAAAATTATTGGTCATGTTCATGAGTGCAGACTCTAATGTATTTGAACAAAGACCAATGTATCCAATCAGCCCTAAAGATTTCGGCTGAAACTGTTGACCATAATGCAGGCCAAAATTATCACAACCAGAAACCAGTGCTGCCTGTTCTAGCACCTTGCAATAATTGGGCAGTTGTAAGCTTAGAGTTGGGCTGATTAAAAGTTCAGGATTAATACCACTAATACCTAAAACGCGATCAACATCTGCACCTTTTTGACGAATAAACTCGCTTAATCCAGAGGCAGCTGCAGACAATACACCTTGATTACACATATTTGAATCGACAAGATGAGCTGGGTTGAGATGTAACATGTCAAGTCTCATGATATTTATTCCTAACTATTCTTATATTAAGCAAAAGCCATACCAGTTTTTACTTACATCCATGATTTTGTGTTATTAAAAGTTTTTATAAAATAATGACTTATGTGCTGCTGTTTTTAGTTTCAGGCTTGATTCTTTAAGAAGAGATCAAGAGTTGTATCTTAGGTTGGGTAGCGAACTAAAAGAAGGCAGAAAATGCATTAGAGATAGGCAAACAGGGCAGAACTAAAACAATAAATTAAGCGGCTTCTCATGCATACAACATGTATTGTAGGCATGAGAAAATAAGTGAAATATTAATTTTTTGTAGTTTTTGCCGTTTGCGCACCATAACTTAAACTGGCCATTGAGGGTCTAAATTGACCTGTATTGGCATCGCGGCCCTGTAGTAAAAATTTAGGATTGGCTTGACTATAGCCTTGCACGGCCTGCTGAGAAAATTTTCCAATATCAGAACTCGGACTGCGCAATCGGTTGATAATCAGAACCTTCTGAGTCGCCGCAAAATCTTGCATCATATTTTGATCGCCTTCACTGTCACCTGCGATAAAAATTGGCCCGTAACCATATTTAGAGACTAAAAAACGCTGGATGGTTGCTGTTTTGCCTTTACCTTGAGTCTGCGCATAACCATGACGAAACTCAGGTAAAATTCGATTTTGTTCATCTCGTTCCAACTCCATGGCGTAGGCATTTTTTTCATTAATGTTATAGCCGATCTCTGGATTAGAAATAATTTCCTTAATCACATCAATAAAAGATGCCGAGCAGACATAGACATCAATTCCATTGTCCTGAAAGGCCTTAAATAGATTTTGCATTTCACGGTATGGTCTTAAACCATTTTCCCAAGTGGTTTTCACAACGCCTGCTTGGCCCGAAAGCGCTGCGGGAGAGGTCCATGTCACAGGTCCAATCGGTTGCTGCATTTGCCAAGCCACCGTTGCTTTCACCAAATTACGGACTTCTTGTTCGGTAAGCCCAGTAAATAAATAAGTGACCCACGGATATGCGACTTCATGATCAAACGTGTCTCCAATCGCTGCATATAGATATCTCATTTTAGTAATGAAATCGAGATAATGCGGATCTTGTTTAATTTGATCCAGACTTTGCTTACCTTTTAGACCGTTATAGTGATGATAAAGCCATGTGTAGCTGGCAATAATATCTGGGGCGATTTTATTAATATTGACGGCTTGGCCTTGCTGATTATTGTAGGCCGCTTCAAAATTTTGCGAGCTAATTCCTTTACGAATAATCTGATTAAGCTGCTCTGGCGTGACATTAAACGCTAAGTGTTCAAGTTGATAAATTAAAGTGGCTTCTTCGATGTCTAAAAATACTGAGGTATTGTCAAAGTCAGTAACAATATACGGACGTTTGTCAGAATTGTAGTTAGGGCTGTCTTTTCCATAGGTAGCAATCAATTGATTGAGCTGGTCAAAGTTAAAAGCGTCCCATTGACCTTTTTGGATATATTCCTTTTTTGGAATAGCGACTGGGGGAGATGCGCTTTGCAAAGGGTTGTAGTTACATGCGCTTAGCGCAATCATACTTGCCAGACTACTGGTGAGTAATAGTGCTTTGGCAACTTTGCTCAGTTGATGGGTAGCTTGCATAAACCCTTCCTTTAAATTCTATAAAATTTAAAAACTAAAAATTGGAAATGAGGGAAAAGCGATCTAAATCACTTTTCAAATTCCGACAGGCATTTGCCCATTTAAATATTTTTTACAGAGACGCACAGTTTCATTGGACCATTGATCGCCAAGGCTTTGAGCCATTTCTGTTTGTGCGTGAGAACCATTCCAAGCCATCATTTGAATGCGGCGTTGCATGATAAAAGTTGGGATCATTTCATATTCTTCTTGCTGAATATGACCTACACGTTCGTAGCCTTTTAACCAGTGATCAACCCATTGAGGTGCATTTGCATAATGTTCATTGAAGCTAATCGCAGCGGCGAGGTCATGCATAAACCAACTCATTCCGCAGTCATCAAAATCGATCACGCCAATACGTTCTTGTTGTAGTAATAGATTGGTTAAACGCAAATCGGCATGAATCAGGCCATAGCGTTCTTGGGTTTTGCCAAAGAAATTTAAATCTTTCGAAATCTGTGTAATAGCTTCTTCAATCACGCCGTGATCTTGTGGTTTTAAATGAGGTGCATTTTTCCAGTTTCCCCAGTGTCCATCTGCACCAACCATGGTTTCATGGTTCCACACAATACGTTGAAAGTTTTCAGGCACTTGCCATGTCTTACTATGTACGTGCAACTTTGCGGTAATTTGTCCTAATTGTTCAAATGCAGTGGGGTCAACTTCAACCGTCGGCATATCGCCCTCAACCCAGTTGAAAAGAACTGCATAACGATAAATATCATTTGATAGTTTCAAGGTAATTACGCGCTCACCCGATTGATCTGCAATCGCAACAGGAACTTGGATTCCACTCGCATTTAAGGCATCTAACCATTCAAGCTCACTTTGTATATCGAGTTTGCTGTGATAGTTGGGACGGTGAATTCGAAGTGCATATCGGGCAGATCCAGTCGAAACTTGATAAGTTGCATTTTCAGACTGACACAGTAATTTGACCTGTCCTTGATAGTCTGATGGATATTGCTTAATTGCTTGTTCTGCCAGTATTTGTAATTGAACTTGGCTTAAAAATTCATTTTGTTCTACAGACATAACCCATCTCCTCAATTTAATTTTTAAACACGTTTCGTGTTGAGATGCCGTCGATCTTATAAAAGAAAAAATGAATCAACTTGACTTCAAGTGGTCGGGGAGATGTTTTGCTGTCAAGTTTTATGAATATCTTTTGCGCAACTATGGGTGGTGTAAATTTAGTCGATAAGGCATACGACAATGAAAGAATCTGAATTAAGCGTAGATGTTGGTGCTTTACAACAGGACGCAGAGTATTTTGCAAAACGTCAGTTAAAAAAGGGGGCAGTAGGTTGGTTACTTTTAGTGGGGCTGGGTGTTTCTTACGTCATTTCGGGTGACTTTGCGGGTTGGAATTTTGGACTGGCACAAGGCGGCTGGGGAGGACTCTTTATTGCAACAGTCATCGTCGCGTTTATGTATCTCTGCATGAGCTTTGTGATGTCTGAGATGTCGACGATGTTGCCCACTGCTGGCGGTGGTTACAGTTTTGCCCGTGTTGCATTTGGCCCTTTTGGAGGATACCTCACAGGGACTGCGATTTTAATTGAGTATGCAATTGCACCTGCCGCCATTGCCGTATTTATCGGTTCATATTGCGAATCACTCTTTGGAATTGGCGGCTGGGCAGTTTATTTAATTTGCTATTTAGTTTTTATGGGCATTCATCTGAAAGGTGCAGGTGAAGCGCTTAAAATCATGTTTGGAATTACCGCCGTTGCTTGTATTGCACTGGTTGTATTTATCGTCGCGATGCTTCCACATTTTGACAGCGCACGTTTATTTGATATTCCAGTCAGCGCTCATGCAGGTGCGAGTCGCTTTTTACCGTTTGGCTATATGGGAATATGGGCAGCCGTACCTTATGCCATTTGGTTTTTTCTTGCTGTTGAAGGGGTGCCACTGGCTGCTGAAGAAGCAAAAGATCCAGTACGTTCATTGCCACGAGGCTTGATTGGTTCAATGTTGATATTGGCATCATTTGCACTTTTAATTTTATTTTTAGGTGCTGGTGCTGCCGGTTCAAATGCTTTAAAAAATTCAGGAGCACCTTTAGTTGATGCACTCATTGCAGTGTATGGTCAGCACACATGGTTGGCGAGTTTTGTTAACTTTGTAGGTCTTGCGGGTCTTGTCGCAAGTTTCTTCTCAATTATTTATGCATATTCACGCCAGATTTTTGCATTGTCACGTGCGGGATATTTACCAAAAAACTTATCACTTACCAATGAAAATAAAGCGCCATATTGGGCCATTATCATTCCGGGCATCATTGGCTTCTTACTTTCTTTAACAGGTGAGGGCGACTTACTCATTTTAATGGCAGTATTCGGTGCAACAATTTCTTATGTGTTGATGATGCTCTCACATATCAAGTTGCGTTTATCTCGTCCTGAATTACCACGCCCTTATAAAACGCCTGGTGGAGTTTGGACGTCTTGTATTGCCTTGATTCTTGCCGCTGTTGCTGTAGTTGCAGGGTTAATGGTAAATCCAAAAGTTTGGTTGTTAGCTGCACTCATTTATGTCGGATTTATACTCTATTACTTGTTATATAGCCGTCATCATTTGGTGAAAGGCACACCAGAGCAAGAGTTCGCCATGATTGATGACTGAGTTTGAGTGCAATAAGAATAAAGAGGTTTCGACCTCTTTTATTTTTTCTTTTTTCTAAGCATTTCTAGATTTGAAAGTTTTTTATTTTTTAATAGATTGTACTTTTTTATCTCATTAAATCAGTTGTCTACAAAACACTCATAAATGAGCTAATTTCATTGATTTATTCAAGATCAAGTTGATTATCGTCTTTAGTAATTTTAATTTTTAACTTTTTATATTTGCGTTTATTTGGATCAATTGCAGAATTTATGACCTCATCTGAGAAAGAGGCGCATAACATTAATTTTGCGTATGCACGGTAGCCTATTAAAATTCTGCGTAGCGGATAGTCCGTTCTTGAAGAATAATATTCGATTCGCGAGTTAAGCTCTTGTAGTAGGGTCTGTTCGGCCATTCGAATAATTTTCTGTAAGTGATTCATTGCAGCATATAGAGATTTATCTAATCAAAGAAGGGTTATTTTCACTAATATGAAATTTGGAAAATTAAATACTAATATTGCATATTAAAATATTCTAGACATACAAATTATTTTTTATTACCTGTAAATTTAAGCAAGCACACTAAAAAAATAATGAATTGATAAATGGTAGAAAAATTACTGGTAACAACTCTTTTTAGAGCAACCGATCTATGTGTGTTATAGTCAATTTCAATTTATAATTGGCATTGAAATGGATATCTGTATTGGCGGCATACTTGATGGTCAAAAAAGAAAGAATGATCATACTCATTTCAAAGTAGATAATCATTATTCTAATCATGGATCTCAATATAATAAAGAATATTTTCATTTAGATGGGCAACTTCATTCATTTTGGATAAGTGAAGAACTTGACTTATATGAAGCAGAAAAAAGAATTGAATTAATACTGAATATGAAACTTTTAGTTACCTAAATTAAAATCAATAATTTATTATA
>NZ_JRVL01000201.1:0-232 GCF_054823985.1 Acinetobacter sp. GN11
ATGGTGGCGAGACCCAGGATCGAACTGGGGACACACGGATTTTCAATCCGTTGCTCTACCTACTGAGCTATCACGCCGTTGGCCTGTATTAAGCCGTATCTCAGAACAATAGTCAACAATTATCCTGAGTTTTTGATTTAACTGAGTATTTTTTATACTTAAAAAAAATCCCTGATGGGATCAGGGATTGAAAACACATATAATGGTGGCGAGACCCAGGATCGAACTGGGG
>NZ_JRVL01000201.1:332-21826 GCF_054823985.1 Acinetobacter sp. GN11
ATTATGGGCTTAAGATGTTGTTTTTTGGTTTCAAACTACCTTGAAAATTGTAATTTTGAGCAAATTGATACATAGTCTTAACAAGAACATCAGCATTATACTGAGGGCTTGTTGGCAATAAGCCTCACCGACCCAATAATATATAAATTATGACTTTAAAAGGGAGTACATCATGAGTTTAGTTGTACCTGCTGAACATCCTGAAACCGTACACAACGAAACGGATCGTGTCGAACGTATTTTAGTGGTCGATGACGATGTGCGTTTACGTACCCTCTTGCAACGTTTTTTGGAAGATAAAGGCTTTGTTGTAAAAACTGCCCACGATGCTTCGCAAATGGACCGTTTATTACAACGTGAGTTATTTTCACTTATCGTACTCGACTTTATGTTGCCAGTTGAAGATGGTTTGAGTATTTGCCGTCGTTTACGCCAATCAAATATTGATACGCCTATTATCATGCTAACAGCACGCGGTAGCGATTCAGACCGTATTGCAGGTCTTGAAGCTGGTGCAGACGATTACTTGCCAAAACCCTTTAATCCAAATGAGCTTTTAGCCCGTATCCGTGCTGTATTGCGTCGCCAAGTTCGTGAAGTTCCTGGCGCTCCAAGCCAACAAGTTGAAGTTGTGAGCTTTGGTCCATGGTCTTTAGACTTGTCTACCCGCACGCTGACACGCGAAGGACAAATCGTTACCTTAACGACTGGCGAATTTGCAGTATTAAAAGCATTGGTACAACACCCACGTGAACCATTAACGCGCGACAAACTCATGAATTTGGCTCGTGGTCGTGAGTGGGGTGCAATGGAACGTTCAATTGACGTTCAAGTCTCTCGCCTACGTCGTTTAATTGAAGATAATCCTGCACGTGCACGTTATATCCAAACTGTATGGGGTGTGGGTTATGTATTTGTTCCAGATGGTGCGGAATAAGCTTGAGATAAGATAGAGTGAGTTTAGAACCAATAGCGCCACAAAACTTTACTGATTACGCGACCTACTCAGAACGGAAACGAACTCGGTGGGAACGTTTTCTCGACAAGATTAAGCCACGCTCTGCTGCCATGCGTACCACTATTCTGGTACTGCTGGTGGTATTTTTTAGCTTATTTATGTCGTTATGGTTCTTTTGGCGCACTCTTTATTTACCTGAAATTCAACAACACGCTCGTTATCTTGCCGTTGAACTTGAGCTCGTCAATAATCCAGATATACGGATTTTTCATCGCGAAAATGAAGTCGATATTGATGAGTGGTTACGTAATCGTGTTGGTATTGAATACGTTACCAACCCCAAAGAATATCCAAGTGTCCGCGATAAAGTAATTGCTGAGTTATTTACCAATCAGATCGAACAAAAGTTGGCAAATGAGATTGGGGCTAAGGATGTTACGGTTTACTTCCAGTTTAAACCGAGCCCACGCATCTGGATTCAAACACCTGAAATGCACGGGAATTGGGTCCGCGAGCCTTTAAAAACCTATGCAAACTATAGTCCTGAACTCTTAATTGGTTGGGTCGTTGGCGTTCCATTACTGTCGGCTATCATTATTTTGATTTTGGTCAGACAAATGAACCGCCCTCTGCGTCGTTTGCAGAATGCTGCCAATGAATATAGTAAGGCTGGAACTGCACCTTACTTAGATACCAATCACGGTCCATTAGAAATACGTCAAGTAAACCAAGCCTTTAACCGCATGGTCTATACGCTTGATCAAACCGAGCGTGAACGACGTATTATGTTGGCCGGTATTTCACATGATTTGCGAACTCCTCTAACACGCATCCGCTTAACAGCAGAAATGCTACCTGATGAGTTCTTACGTGAAGGTTTGGTCTATGATGTAGACGATATGGATGCAATTCTTAATCAGTTTATTTCGTATATGCGCGATGGTTCAGATGAAGAGTTGAAAGACACCAATATCAATATGCTTTTGCAAGAGCTTGTTGTCCAGTTCAAGCCGCTTGATATTCACTTCGAGATGCAGGATGTGCCCATCATTCCCGCACGTAGCCTTTCTTTAAAGCGACTGATTGCCAACCTGATTAATAATGCAAAACGCTATGGTGCTGAACCCATAGATCTAAGTGCAAAAGTCGAAAATGAAAATATTTTAATTACCGTTGCCGATCATGGTGAAGGTATTCCACCAGATCAAATTGAAGAATTAATGCAACCATTTGTCCGCGGAGATGCCGCAAGAACAATTCAAGGTAGTGGACTTGGGCTGGCAATTGTCAAACGTATTGTCGATATTCATCATGGTGAAATTCAAATTCACAACCGTGAACAAGGTGGTTTAGAAGTTATTATTTCTTTACCTATCCCGAAACCAAGCACTGAAGAAAACAGCTCGATCAATCCATTAGAAAAAATAAAACAAACTTTGAGTGAGCGCTTTTAATTTAACCAGTTAGTTATTAAAAGCCTCATTTTAAAGACAAATAAAATAATTAAAAATCAATAAAATACAAACCATAAATATATTTTATACCACCATTTATTTACAAAATTAGACCTTAGCCTAACACCTATGCACTTTTCAACTTTTCATAGCTAAAATCCCCTATGTTTTGACAATTCTGAGGATGTCCAATGTCTTTAAGTCGTATTCGCCTAGCTTCTCTTCATGACAAGGTCATCAGTGCTGAACGAGCTGCGCAATTCATCGAAGATGGAATGACCGTAGGTATGAGTGGTTTTACTCGTGCTGGTGAAGCTAAAGCTGTTCCACAAGCACTTGTAGAACTTGCAAAGAAAAACCCGTTAAAAATCACGTTAATTACGGGTGCCAGCTTAGGTAACGACTTAGACAAACAACTCACGGAAGCAGGTGTTTTATCTCGTCGTATGCCATTCCAAGTGGACAACACTTTACGCCGCGCCATTAACAATGGCGAAGTTATGTTTATTGACCAACACTTATCTGAAACTGTTGAGCAAATGCGTAACCAACAGCTTAAACGTCCTGATGTTGCAGTCATTGAAGCAATTGCAATTACTGAAGATGGCGGCATTATTCCAACGACTTCTGTTGGCAACTCTGCAAGTTTTGCTATCTTTGCCGAGAAAGTTATTGTTGAAATCAACACATCTTTAAGCGAAAGCTTTGAAGGTTTGCACGACATCTACATTCCAACTTATCGTCCAACACGTACTCCAATTCCATTAACAAAAGTGGATGAGCGTATTGGTACATCAGCAATCCAAATCGATCCTGCAAAGATTGTTGGTATTGTATTTAACGATACTCATGACTCACCATCAACGGTAACTCCGCCAGATGATGAAACTCAAGGCATTGCAAATCACCTGATCGCTTTCTTTAATAAAGAAGTTGCAGAAGGTCGTTTACCGAAAAGCCTTGGCCCATTGCAAGCAGGTATCGGTTCTATTGCTAATGCTGTATTAACTGGCTTAAAAGATTCTGACTTTGAAGACCTCATCATGTACTCAGAAGTATTACAAGACTGTACTTTTGAATTAATTGATGCAGGCAAAATGAAATTTGCTTCTGGTAGCTCAATTACGCTTTCTGCAAAATGTGGCGAAAAAGTTTTTGGCAATATCGAAGCGTACAAAGACAAATTAGTACTTCGTCCACAAGAAATTTCTAACCATCCTGAACTGGTTCGCCGTTTAGGTATTATCGGCATTAACACTGCGCTTGAGTTTGATATTTACGGTAACGTGAACTCGACTCACGTGTGCGGTACTAAAATGATGAATGGTATTGGTGGTTCAGGTGACTTTGCTCGTAACGCTCACTTGGCTATCTTTGTGACTAAATCAATTGCTAAAGGCGGCGATATCTCTTCTATCGTGCCAATGGTGAGCCATGTTGACCACAGTGAACATGATGTTGATATTTTAGTGACAGAACAAGGTTTAGCAGACTTACGCGGTTTAGCACCTCGTGAACGCGCTCGTGTCGTTATCGACAATTGTGTACACCCACTTTACCGTGATGCATTAAATGATTACTTTGATCGTGCATGTGCTAAAGGTGGACACACTCCTCATTTACTTCGTGAGGCGTTGTCTTGGCATGCAAACTTCGAAGAAACAGGACAAATGCTTCAAGCAGCACCAGTGGCAAAATCAGCTTAAATAACTAGCTGAATTCGAGCACTCCTACGGGGGTGCTTTTTATTTGTTTAAATTATTAATAAACACTGCTCAAGCCCGAATTTTTATTTTATCTTTTGAGCACATCAAAACAAAAAGTAGAAATCTATATGTTTATTATTCGTCAATTTACAAATGCGGATCTGGAAGATGTCGTCATTTTATGGGAAAGCTGCGGCCTGACTCGTCCGTGGAATAATCCTGAAACCGATATTTTCAGAAAAGTCTCACAACAAGATGATTTATTTCTAGTTGCCATTAAAGATGAGCAACTCATTGGTACGCTTATGGGCGGCTACGACGGCCATAGAGGCTGGATTAATTATTTGGCTGTTCATCCCCACCAACAACGCTTAGGAATAGCTACAGCACTTGTTCAGCAGCTTGAAAAACGGCTGATTGCGCGAGGCTGCCCAAAACTTCAATTATTGGTGCGTAAAGATAATCTAAATGTACTGAATTTTTATGAACAGCTCGGTTATGACGAAGTAGAAGCTGTATGTTTAGGAAAACGTCTAATTAATGATAGTTCACATGATTAGAGCCTTACTTATTGTCATTTTGGCATAACACAGAAAATAAACTGAGTTTGGGGATAAGTGAATGTACTTGTGGATAAATCTCATTTTACCCACAACTAAACAAATAATGCTTTAGATAAAATCACAAGCATGAAAAAAGCCTCATACGTTATGTATGAGGCTTTTTCGAATATGGTGGCGAGACCCAGGATCGAACTGGGGACACACGGATTTTCAATCCGTTGCTCTACCTACTGAGCTATCACGCCAAAGTGGGCATATTAAACAATGTTTATATAACCACGTCAAGCAACTTCCGTGTTTTTTGTAACAAGTGATTATTTTTAAATCACCATCACATACAAACTGGACTGTTAATGATGTAATTTACCAATATGAGCCAAACAACGATGAATTGCGCCACAGCCTGGCTCAAAAATTTTAACGCCTTTTGACTCTTCTATACGACAAGCTTCTTCAACCAAGCGCTCTGCGACCCCACGACCACGGTTAGCTGGGTGCACAACAATATATTCAAGCACCTTGCTTTCACCTTGTCCTGAAGACCAGATTGCCCCTATAATTTTGGTGTTAAATTCAGCAGTGTATAGCGTGGTATACTGTTGTAAATCTTGTTCAAGTTGTTCAATCGCATCGTGCCCGTCACCAAACTCCGGACTTGTATCATACAGTCGCTCAAGCTGATCTCGAATCTCTGAATTATCTAGAGAACTATAAGCATGTACGGTAATAGGCATTGATTAACCCTCCTGAGCAAACTATGATGCTGTCACGAATTCGTCACAGCGAAATTATCGTTACATCCAATCATTTTTGACGTTTTTTGAGGAACGTGTCCATGACGCAACGTATCAGTGAAGTGGTTAGAAATACCAATGAAACCAAAATTCGAGTTCGATTAAATCTCGACGGTACTGGTCAAGGCACACTAAACACTGGAGTTCCATTTTTAGACCATATGATTGATCAAATCAAGCGACATGGCTTATTTGATATCGATATTCATTGTGACGGAGACCTCGATATTGATGATCACCACACCGTAGAAGACTGTGGAATCACGCTTGGACAAGCTTTTGCACAAGCTTTAGGCGATAAAAAAGGTTTAAAACGCTACGGTCATTTTTATGCACCATTAGACGAAGCTTTATCTCGCGTTGTTGTAGATTTATCTGGTCGTCCGGGTTTATTTATGGATATTCCATTTACTCGTGCGCGCATCGGTACATTTGATGTCGATTTATTTTCTGAGTTTTTCCAAGGTTTCGTAAACCATGCGCTTATGACCCTACACATCGATAATTTGAAAGGTAAAAATAGCCACCATCAAATTGAAAGTGTGTTCAAAGCGCTAGCTCGCGCTTTACGTATGGCATGTGAAGTTGATCCACGTGCAGAAAACACGATTGCATCGACAAAAGGTAGCCTCTAATGACACGTATCGCGTTACTTGATTATGGCATGGGCAATCTACACTCAGCAGCTAAAGCACTTGAGCATGTAGGCGCTACAGTCGATGTGACCAATGATCCAAAATTAATTGCACAAGCCGACAAAATTGTTTTTCCGGGCGTTGGTGCAATGCGTGACTGTATGCAAGGCATGCGTGAAGCAGGTATTGATGAAGTCGTACGTAACGCTGCTTTTAATAAGCCAGTTCTTGCGATTTGTGTAGGCATGCAAGCATTACTACAAAGTTCTGAAGAAAATGGCGGTGTAGACGCACTCGGTATTTTTGATGGTGTAGTAAAGCACTTCCCTCAAATGGAAGGTTTAAAAGTACCACACATGGGCTGGAACCAAGTTCACCAACTAGACCCAAGCCATCCAATGTGGAACAACATCGAACAAGATGCCCGCTTCTACTTTGTACATAGTTACTATGTCGAACCAAAAGATGAAAGCTTAGTTGCTGCAACCTGTGACTATGGCGTGAACTTCTGCACAGCGATTCACAAAGATAATTTATTCGCGACTCAATTCCACCCAGAGAAAAGTCATACTGCTGGTTTGCAGTTGCTTAAAAACTTTGTGGAATGGAATATTTAATCTGATTTAAAACTGAAAAGATCAGGTCTAGATGGCCTGATCTTTTTTTTATTTATAATAACAACCAAACATTTATAGAATGATATTTTATTCAACAAAATATTGAATATTTATACTTTCAAATAAAACCAAATGATCAGGAAAACAAAATGAATTCCCCTTTTGAAAATCAGCCACTTCAACAAGATTCACCCTTTAAAGCTAGTGGTCGTTTTGGACGACTCTCTTATGCTGCTTGGTTACTGCTTTATGCTATTATTTTCACTAGTGCTTTTGCAGTGATTGGTATGACCGCAGGTCTGGTAGTTGAACCCAGCAGTAATGTACCTGTCACGGTTGGGTTCATTTTATTATTTGTTCTTTATATCGCATATTTCTATTCTACTTTTATACTTATGATTCGTCGTTTACATGATCGAAATCATAGTGGTTGGCTGTCACTACTTCTACTCGTACCCTTTGTAAATATTGGCCTTATGATTTATCTTTTTGCAGCTAAAGGTGATGAAGGTACTAACGACTACGGTCCAGCGCGTGCAACGCCAAGTTGGGAGCGTATATTGGGTTGGATTTATATTATCATTATTCCAATTCTCTTTATTGTTGGGATTATTGCAATAGCAGTCCCAAGCTATCAAACCTATATTGAAAAAAGTGAAAGTATTAAAATTAGTACACCGTCTCAGTCTCAATAATTTTTTAAAGACAGTCATAAAGCCTAGTTCTCTAGGCTTTATTCATATATAAAGCTAATAGCTCAATTCTTTTGTACGCTGTTAAATATGTCCGAAGCCTCTCCCCTCCTTAATAAAGCCTCTATTCAGCAACTCCCTCCTTTTGAAAATCTTAATCATCAAAATATTGTGGTCATTGAAAATATTGAGCAATGCAAAAGTATCGAAGAGGAATTAAAAGTCGTTAGTATTTTTGGCTTTGATTCAGAATCTAAACCGACTTTTCGAGTAGGCGAAGTCTCGACAGGTCCACATCTGATTCAACTTGCTACAGAAGACAAAGCCTATTTATTTCACGTCAATTCATCGACTTTAAAATTTTTACAACCCATTTTGTCTAGCCCTCAGCAAATTAAAGTCGGCTTTGGCCTTAAAAATGATAAGCACATTTTTCATAAAAAAGGCATTGAGCTGGAAAGTTGTGTCGACCTAGCCAAAGGCTTTAGTCACTTTGGTTTTACCCAGCAAATGGGGGTTCAAAAAGCGATTGCACTGCTATTTGGGCAATATCTTGCAAAGTCGAAAAAAGTTGGAACTTCAAATTGGGCACGAAAGCCACTTACATCACAACAAATAAGCTACGCTGCCGCCGATGCGTATGCTGCATTATTGGTATTTGACGAGCTCAGAAAGCAAGAACTATTACCTGCTCACATTTCACAAACGATTCAAACGGCACTTCAAGCGTAAAGTTATAAAAGTCTTTTCTAAGGCTTAGCGATTGATCAATACTTTGCTAAGATGTGCACAATTTCATAATCATGATGAAGCAAGGAGCGGAAGCATGCTAATCATTCCTGCAATTGACCTGAAAGATGGTAAATGTGTGCGTTTAAAACAAGGGCGTATGGAAGACGATACCGTTTTCTCTGATGATCCGGTTGCAACTGCCCAACATTGGGTAAATGAAGGCGCACGTCGTTTGCATTTGGTCGATTTGAATGGCGCTTTCGCAGGCACTCCAATTCATAAGCCTGTTGTTGAAGCAATTGCTAAAGCTCAGCCAGAATTACCAATTCAAATTGGTGGTGGTATTCGCTCATTAGAAACAATTGAACATTACTTAGAAGCTGGCGTGACTTTTGTCATTATTGGTACTAAAGCAGTTCAAGAGCCTGAATTTGTAGAAGAGGCGTGTAAACGCTTTGCTGGTCACATCATTGTTGGTATTGATGCCATAAATGGTATGGTTGCAACTGACGGTTGGGCAAACGTTACTGACGTTAAAGCAACTGAGTTAGCTAAACGCTTTGCAGATGCAGGTGTGTCTAGCATTGTTTACACAGACATTGCGCGTGACGGCATGATGCAAGGTGTAAACGTTGAGCAAACTGTAAACTTGGCTCAATACTCAGGCTTACCCGTGATTGCTTCAGGTGGTGTAACCAACCTTGATGACGTTCGCAACTTAAAAGGCCAACCGGGAATTTTAGGTGCAATCACAGGTCGTGCAATTTATGAAGGTACTTTAAACCTTCGTGAAGCTCAGCTTTTGTTAGATGAAAACCGTCTTTAATTATTAAGAAATAAAAAAGAGCCTGTTTAGGCTCTTTTTTATTACTGATATGAAAGTTACGTTTAAATCAATACACCACATTACGAATAAATTTAAGCACTTGATTTCCACTATTGATATAGGTGTAAGTCACTGAACTGGCATATATAACTGTAGAGCCAGCAACGATAGTTTTTGAGCTATCCGCAAATTGTATGGTCAACTCACCTTCTAACACATAAATAAGCTCTTGCCATCCTTCTGGGTCTGCTTCTGCAACATAAGACTCCCCCACTGCTAACGACCATGTCCAAAGCTCAACCTGCGAACGGGACGGAACTGAAGCTAATAGAGTTGCCTTACTTTCTTCTTTTTCACCCTGCCACGCCAGAACATTTACTAAGGCATGCTCTTTAAATTCAGGTGCACTCACAATCGTTCTAAAATCTACGCCCAAAACTACCGCAATCGCATCGAGTTTAGCCAAGCTAATATTGACCTGCCCCGTTTCTAAAGCAGCGATTGTCCGTCTACTCACACCAGCCTGATCGGCTAAATCCTGCTGGCTTAAACCTCGCTCATCTCTTAATGAACGAATATTTGTGCCGACGTGCTGTAAAACGGTGCTGGACTGGGTCATAAAATAAATAGCAAAGAAAATGTGAGCAATATATTGCACAAAACATAGGAATACTGCAATATGTGCAGTATATTGCACAATTTCTCCTGATCAGATATGTCACCAATTTCCCTGAGCTCAAGCAAAGCCCCACAGCTAGCTCTTATCCTAATTACCATTATTTGGGGTGGAACATTCCTTACTGTGCAGTATGCACTGAATTTTTCGTCACCTATGTTTTTTGTGGGCTGTCGCTTTGCTGTAGCTGCCTTAACGTTATTAGTTATTTCATTAAAAAGTATGAAAGGCATAACGTTAAAAGATTTAGGTGCAGGGAGTGCGATTGGCCTTGTAATTGCGGCGGGCTATGGCACACAGACGATTGGTCTTCAAACCATTCCAAGTAGTGAATCCGCATTTTTAACGTCACTTTATGTGCCGCTTGTCCCTCTTTTAATGTGGCTTATCTTTAGAAAAATACCACACATCATGACTTGGGTGGGAGCAGCTCTGGCTTTCGCTGGTCTTGTTTTGTTGACAGGAAATGGTTTTAAGCAGATTTCATTAAGTTTTGGACAGCTTTTAACAGTACTGGGTGCATTTGCGATTGCTTTAGAGATTATTTTTATTAGCTACTTTGCTGGAAAAGTAAATTTACGCCGTGTCACCATCATTCAACTCGGTGTTGCCTCTCTAATTTCTTTTGCCATTATGCCTGTGGTTGGTGAACATACGATTCCAGCATTTTCATGGCCTCTGGTGCTGATTGCGGTTGCATTAGGCTTAGCCAGCGCACTCATTCAATTTGTGATGAACTGGGCTCAACGTGTGGTTGACCCTTCACGTGCTGCAATTATTTATGCAGGAGAACCCGTTTGGGCGGGCATTATTGGTCGAATTGCTGGTGAGCGTTTACCAGTCATTGCTCTTTTGGGTGGTGCTTTAGTGGTATTAGGTGTTTTAGTGAGTGAGTTAAAAATTAAGTTACCGACCAAAAAAGTCAAAAGAATTCGAGAATAAAAAAGAGAGCATAATGCTCTCTTTTTTATCTATTATTTTTTCTTCAATAATATAGAGGGTTGGTAGTACTCAACCGTTGGCATTGGATCATAAAATGGATGGAGCAATGCTTTCCATTCCTGATATGCCTCAGACTTTCTAAACCCTTCAGTATGATTTTCAATCTCATCCCAAAAGATCATTAAAATATAATGATGTGGGTCAGTTGCATGTCTAATGAGTTGGACAGCATTAAAGCCCTCCATTGGATAAACAATATGTTTAGCTTGCTCAAAAGCCTCAAGAAATGCTTCACTTTGCCCGGACTTTATACTCAAATGCACATGTTCAATAATCATGATTTATTGATACATCGGACGGTTATCATTTAAAGCAATCAATCCACGAATTGCACGATATACAATCCAGATCCACGCAGCACCAATCACACCTACACAGAATACGGTCGATGAGATTGCAACGCCTGCAAATAGATCGGTATTTTCACCCGTGAAAAACAAGAAAATAAACGGCAAAAAGGCAATAATATTCCAAGCGAGATACCACCAGAATGTTCTGATTTGCCATGTAAAGTGGCTCGCAAAAATTGAACCTTGCACATCTGAACGTTTTACATAGTTAATAATTAAAGCAATAACCGCAAGTAAGCCGCCTGTAAAAATAGCGACAATATAAAGTACATATAAAATAAGCGTTAAAGTACGATTTGAATCTTGGTCGATAGAACTATTCATTTTTATACCTCTCAAGTTTAATAAAACAATTTACTTTTATGAGCCCCGCAATACGTTTAAGGGAGAAATTAGCCACAAAATCAAAAGTAAATGAAGGAATATGGTACAAAAATAAATCTTACGGAATGGTTGTTTTTGTGTTTTATGTCTCAGTTTTTGTTGTGCCCACCATGCAGCAGGCCAGCCTCCTAAAAAGCTGACAATGTGCAATGTTTGCTCAGGCACACGGCGATTACCCAATTGTGCAGCTTCTTTATCTTGTGAATATAGCCAGTAACTCAGCACATTCATCATTAAAACAAGCAATAAGGTATAGGCTGGTAAAACATGGATAAAACTCATAATTCCCATTAAAACGAAATAAAACACGATCCCCATTTGCATTGCAGACCATGGACTGGCTTGAAAAGAAGATTGTGCTTTTACAGGCTTTGACGTTTTACGAGTTTGAGATGCTTTTAAATAAGTGACCTGCTGGGCACGAAAGCGACCTTGTTCATCGAGAATAATCAGATATTCCAGCGCACAGCCAATAATTGGCCGAGGACCGGGGCGTGCAAAATCTTTGATATGCAAAAAGACTCTCTCTTTTTCAGCATCATCTGGCTGAATAAAGCCATAACCTTTTTCGTCGAACCATTCGACTAATCGCCCCTGATCTCGCATCTTTATTCCTTTATCCTTTTACGTGGCTCAAACGATCTTGCATCATTGCTCGCATTTCCTGCGGGTCTTTTTGCAAAATGTCATCGCCGGTACGTCCTTCTTCTTTATTTTTTTGAGCAACTTGCAAACGCATTGACCAAAAACGACATGCTGCCATTGCCAAGAATACATCTAAACACTCAAGTTCATCTGAAGTAAGCACGCGAACTTTTTGGTATGCCGCTAAGTAAGCAGCCACTTTGTCTGAGTTTAAATGTGCTGCTGGATATTCGGTACAAAAATCATTGATGGTAATCGCAATATCAAATAGCAATTCATCTTGATTTAATTCATAGAAATCTAAAATACCTTGCAGCTGCTCACCTTCAAACAAAGTATTGTCGCGGAACAAATCTGAATGAATAAAACCTGTTGGTCGGTTTGAATACTGCGCTGTTTTAGCATTAAAAGCTTGATATACCTGCTCAAGTAGAGCTTGATCTTCTTGAGTCATATTTGGTTTAAGCTGCTCGGCAACGCCTGTCCAGTATTGATGATCACGTCTATATTCACGCTCAAGCGGAAAATCTTGTAAAGCCACATGTAGCTTCGCCTGTGCGTCTGCAATCGCTGCAACTTGCGCTACTGTAGTTTGCATGGGATGGTGGCCCATTAAACGTGGTGCAATCTGTGCAGGCTTTTCTGCAATAACATGAACCGCTTGTCCGCTATGCTTTAACGGCACAGCAACAGGTACATCATGAGTTCCTAATTGTTCAAGAACAGGAATAAGTTCACCTGCCCCTTTTGCATCTAACTCTTCAAATACAGTCAATACATATTGTTTGCGGTTTACATCAACCAAAAAATAATTGGTGTTTTGAATACCTCCCTGAATTGGGTTCAGCTCCAACACCTCTAATCCATAAGGTGCAGCAAAGGTGCGAACTTCATCTAAACTCAACGGGGTATAAACCGACATGGAAAACCTGCAAAAAACATCTGTGAAGTTTGATAGAATACCTCTTCCCTCCATGAAGGTGTAGCGCCTGTGTAGGAACTTTCACCAACGGCGATTATTTTTGGAAAAAGCTATGCTTGCTAAACGTATTATTCCTTGCCTAGACGTTGATAACGGACGCGTAGTTAAAGGCGTTCAATTCCTCGATATTCGTGATGCTGGCGACCCTGTTGAAGTGGCACGTCGCTATAACGAACAAGGTGCAGACGAAATTACTTTCTTAGACATTACCGCTACACATCATGGACGCGATACCACTTACCGTACTGTTGAACGTATGGCCGAGACTGTATTTGTGCCATTAACTGTCGGTGGTGGTGTACGTAAGGTTGAAGATATTCGTGCGTTATTAAATGCAGGTGCAGATAAAGTGAGTATTAACTCAGCTGCCGTATTTAACCCAGAATTTGTTCAAGAAGCTTCTCAGCACTTTGGCGCACAATGTATTGTGGTTGCGATTGATGCCAAAAAAACTGGTGATAACAAATGGGAGATCTTTACTCACGGTGGTCGTAAACCAACGGGTATTGATGCCATTGAGTGGGCTGTACAAATGGCTGACTACGGTGCGGGCGAATTACTCATTACCAGTATGGATGCCGATGGTACGAAAGCAGGTTACGACATTGCTTTAATGCGTGCCATTAATGACCGCGTTACCATTCCAACCATTGCTTCAGGTGGTGTAGGCAACTTACAACACCTTGCAGACGGGATTTTACAAGGTGGTGCCGATGCAGTATTGGCAGCAAGTATTTTCCACTTTGGCCAATATACGATTCCAGAAGCTAAGCAATATTTAGCTGAACAAGGCATCGAAATGCGCTTGTAAGCTTATTGATATTTAAAGGGGCGATATGCCCCTTTTTTTATGCAGCACCGTCTACTGCATTCACCTCAGTATTAAGTTCAGGCTTTTCTTTTTTCTCGACCCATTTTGCAGGAAAGATTTTTTCTACAGCTTGAGATAATGGTCTAGCAAATGCAGGTGGTAAACGAACACCCAAAGGATTTTGTTCTTTTAAATCTGCTGAAGACACCACACGTGTTCCCATCACATAGTCAAACCAAGGCTTGGTCACACACCAATTGGCGTCTTGATTAGAGTTCATATGGTGATCGTAGTGCCAAGGAATTTTACGCTTTGCCCAGTCAGGCTCTAAATGTGCACGGCGATGAATATAATAATAATTTCCTGCACTGTACCAAGCTGCAAGTGCCATGCCTTTTGAAAACGGGTAAAAAATTGCGCTTGAAACGGTTGCCACTACAGCAAGAGAAATTAACTCATTTTTAGTTCGCCAGTTGCCAACGCCCTCCACATAGCAATCATCATGAAATTGCTGCTTACGGACTTCACGATGGTGTGCCCAATGGGATTCCATACTTTTTGGCACGGGGCTATAGCGCGGTTTTCCAGCACGGTGTACACCATGCAAAATATATTTATGCGCTACCCATTCAAATGCATTTGCAACCGCAATTCCTGCAATGAACCCTTTTAACATCGCCTTACTCCTTTTTCTTTTTATTCAGCATATAAAATTCGTTATGCTAGGTATTGACTATAATTTATGGTTTCATTGACAAATCACGACAAGAAAGAGGTGGTTAAAGATGCCACAACTAAAAAATTATACAGGCTCAGTATATGGAGGATTGGGACATCTATTAAAAGCTTATTGCGAAGCCAATCAGTTAGCTATTCCTGAACAATTAGAGCAAATTCAAAATCTGGAACGCTTTGACTATGTAGTTTGGCGTGACCTATTAGAAGTGATTTATAAATTAGACCCGAAGCCGGGATTAGGCCTAGAAATTGCCAAATACGTGCAACCCAAACACTTAGGGATTATTGCCTACCTTGCTCTCTCTTGCGATAACTTAGGTGAAGCCTTAATTCGCTATCATGATTTTCACCGTCTGATTTATGATGGAAGCCCTTTAGTCGTTGAACTACAAGGAAGATATGGCTCCATTCGCTGGGAAGCGACTGAGTTACACCCTACTCAGCTTACTGATGAAATCGCGATTGCACTGGTCATTCAGTTCTTACGCCTTTTTATGTCTCATGAAGATGTTCATTTACATGAGGTACATTTCTTAAATGCGGCGCCCAAAAACATTAGGGTTTATGAACAATACTTTCAATGTCCCGTTCGTTTTAGTCAGCCGCGTACAGAGTTGCTTATTCCAAGTTCTGAAATTAGTAAGCCTCTGAGCAGTGCTGACCACACGCTACAACAATTACTGGTTCAACAAGCCCAAGCACTTTTAGAACAATTACCAAATTCGACCCAACTTGATCAACGCTTACAGCACTCAATTTTGACTGGACTGCAAAAGAATCAGTATCAAATTGAATATATTTCAACTCAGCTAGGCCTTTCTGTTCGACAACTCCAACGTCATTTGCAACAACAAAACACCACCTTTCAGGAACGTGTTCAGCAAGTACGGTTTATGCTCGCAACCGAGTATTTAAAAGATCCTCATTTAAGCTTACAAGAGATTGCTCTTTTGCTTTGTTATTCAGAACAAAGTGCTTTTCAAAGAGCATTTAAACATTGGACCAATCAAACACCGCAACAATGGCGAGATCAATTTTTAGACAAAGAATAACCAACCAAAACTTACAAATCTTTTCTTGATTAAAACAACACTGAAAACAAAAATTTCATATAGTCACATGCTTTAAATTTATGTGACGTAATTCACATTAATTAAAATAGATTAAATAAATGAGTAATCAGAATGAATAAATATTTTGCTGAATTTCTAGGTACGTTTTGGCTAGTCTTTGGTGGTTGTGGTAGCGCAGTATTAGCCGCAGCTTTCCCTGAACTTGGTATTGGCTTTGCAGGTGTAGCCCTTGCCTTTGGTTTAACCGTACTCACAGGCGCTTATGCTCTAGGGCATATCTCAGGTGGACATTTTAATCCCGCGGTAAGTGTTGGCCTTTGGGTCGGCGGCCGCTTCGATGCTAAAGATTTAATTCCCTATATCGTTGCTCAAGTGGTCGGTGCGACTGCTGCTGCATTTGTTCTTTATATTATTGCTCAAGGCCAAGCTGGCTTTAGCGGTGTTGGTGGTTTTGCTTCAAATGGTTTCGGTGATTTATCACCAAACAAATTTGGCTTAGGTTCAGCTTTCTTAATTGAAGTGGTACTTACAGCTTTCTTCTTAATCATTATTTTAGGTGCAACTGACCGCCGCGCACCTGCTGGCTTCGCTCCTATTGCGATTGGTTTAGGCTTAACGCTTATTCACTTAATCAGTATTCCAGTTACAAACACCTCGGTAAACCCTGCACGTAGTACAGGTGTTGCATTCTTTGCTGAAACTGCTGCTTTAAGTCAGTTGTGGTTGTTCTGGGTAGCGCCGATTTTAGGGGCTGTGATTGGGGCGATTATTTATAAGGTAGTTGCTGGGGAGAAGGATTAACTGCACGACCGCAAGTACCATGTTCACTCAAGTAGTAGTTGTGTAGGTAATGCCTCACTTTTGAGTGAGCAAAAGTGACAAAACTCATTCGTTTCACTGACGTTACTTCCATGTAACGCAGTGAAACAGGCGGCATCCGTGCCGCCGTCGCGATAGCAAATTGAGTAAAATAATATTTATTACAAAAACGGATTATTAATTTCTTGTTCAGCTGGACGTTCAATTTTCTCAGGCAATTCTTCTTTTTCCAAAGTCGCAACAACATCATTTAAAAAGCTCTGTAAAGCCTTCGCTTGTTCTAATCCGACTTTGTCTTTGGTGATTTGCAAGTTGCCATAAATGCTGACGCAATCGACATCATTTTCTAATGTTAAATCTTCAATTGAAGAAGACTCTGTACCCTTTTCAAATGGCTTAAACATAGGTCTTGTCTCGTTGTTATATCTTCACAGTGTAATACGACCAATTTAAAAAAAATCGATCAAAATTAAAAGAGCCGATAAAATTAAGAATGCTCCCATCAAGATATTAAAATATTTCAAACGGTTGCCCTGATTCAGTACTATTGAAAATTTATCACCGCATAGCCCCCAAAAGAATAAACACGCATAGCAAGTGAAGAAATAAATAACGATAAAGATCGGCAACGACTGTGGATTTTCAATGCTAGTAAACATGGTAATGCCCGATACACAAGCCAACCACGCTTTAGGGTTAAGCCACTGTAGCAAAAAACCATCTTTAAAATTGGGAATAATAATTTGGTCTACGGGAGCATTTGAAATAGAAATGTTGGTAGCAGAAAGAATAATTTTTATGCCGATATAGCAAACAAATAGCGTTCCACAAATCGCAAGAATTTTTAATACAACAGGAAACTGAGTTAATAAACTCTGAAGACCAAATGCCATAAAAATTAGAAGTAAAGTAAAGCCAATCGTCGCACCTGAAATGTAAGGAAGCGATCTTTTTAAACCATGATTTAAACTGGTCGATAAAATGACGGTATTCACTGGGCCTGGGGTAATAGACATTGCAAATGAAAAAAGAAACATCGAAGCAAACATTGTTATTGTCCTTATTAAAATAGAATCCATAGACAGATCTGTCTATGGATTCTATTTTAAATATTTACGATGTTGCAATAACAATTAAAAAAAGCTGCTTATTTCAATATTTGCAAGAAATAGTTCACCAAGGCATCAACCAATTGTTTCACAATCGCTTTTCTAGTTTCTTCATCAATGCTTGGAACTTTTGCTTCCATTGGTTCTGATGATCCACTTTTTTGCTTTTTAAATTGGTCTTGTAAAACTTTAATTTGATCGGCGTTTAAGTCCTGTTCACACTGGCTCTCACCATCCCAATGTAAATAGTCCAGCTTCTGATTTGGCTTAACTGAAGTTGCCGTTAAAGGGAGACGATAGACATTACGCTTTTGCTGCTCCGTTAATTGCGGGAACAGGTTAACGCCTAAGCGTTCTTCAAGGTAGCAAACACTCACCACTTTCACTTGTAGAGAGTTATTGTTGGGTGCGTAGTAAGCCCCAATAGCGCCCGTTTTTGGTATATATACCGCTTTATAAACAGCTGTTGGAACAATGACACCCTTGCCAATCGTTTTAAGGCGTTTGCCCTCAAAAACAGGGCCAGTCACCACATAAACATCTTGTTTTTGTTTAGTCGCAAGGGCGCGTGTAGCTTCTTCAAGTTTACGCCAAACTTCCTGATTATTTTTAGGCGCTTGCGGCACCATGTTACTTAGCGAGAAACTATCTGACTGTGAGTTTTTATTTGGCATATCGCCATTTGGTGCCATATGACCACGGTCATAACCTGAGCCACGATAGTCACTTAAAAGTGAACGGTGCTTTAGATCAATACGGGTTTCTTCATGAAAACTATCTTCACGCTTAATTTTAACGCTTAAACGTTCCGGACTTAGATGTTCAGCCGACCATAACGGCGTTTTAGAGATGCCTGAATACAAGACATTAAAGCCATTAAAGCACAGCGGATAGCTGTCTTTTTTTAAGCTTTCTTTATTTAAAGCGGGTGGCACTTCCCGATAGAATTGATTAAGGCAAGTCGAGTTAGTACTTAAAGGGGAAAACCACTGCGAAATCTTTTCACTACCAAATGCAATCGCAAAACTTCCCGCAGCAATACAAGCAAGAATAATCTTGCCAAAATGCTCACTTAGAGAAAAAGAGTTTGTACCTTTACTACGTTTTTTACTTGCCATGTTTCTATCAATACCACTGTCCACACGCAGCTTAACAACCCTACTTTTTTAAGTATATCTCTTATCTTTCAAATGGTTAAAACATGGTCATCTTTTTTGTAACTCCATTTCCCCTTACGTAACAATCTGTTGGAATTATGAGAGGCTTTGGCTATTGAATTACGCCAATTGCGTATCTTTCGTTGAAAAACACTGATTGCTTATGACATGGTTAGCTCCACAAATTTGGATAAAAATATAATCGGAGTCCACTTAATGATCCATTCAAAGATTATTGGTATTGGCGTAATCACGGGATTATGTAGTATGGCCGCTTTGGCTGAACCAGCAGTCCAGCCAGGAGATACTTTAGAAAGTTTGTCTAAAGTGAAAGTTACTACAACGGTAAATGGCCAACCTGGCTCTATTAGCGATTTAGTCAATAGCGGACAAGTACAGCAAGTTTCTGCTGCACCGACAAATGCAGCGCCTACGGGTGCTCCTATTCCGGCAGACGTTCCACCAGCACCTCCAGCAGGCGGTGAAATGGCACCTCCGGCTGCACCAATGGATGCAGTGCCACCTGCACAAGATCAGGCGTCTCCAGCGCCACAAGATCCAACTCAGTCGGCAGACCCAATGGCAAAAGATGATGGTTTGCCAGCAGATGCACCTGTTCAAGCTCAATAATCAGAGCCATAAAAAAACCAAGACATGTGTCTTGGTTTTTTTATTACATCAATTTTTATATTTCGATTTGACTGCCTAACTCAACCACACGGTTGGTTGGAATTTGGTAGAAGTCACTCACCGGACTGGTATTACGCTGCATAGAGATAAATAGTTTCTCTCTCCATGGAGACATACCGTCGCCCACCGAATGAACAATACGATCGCGCGAAATAAAGAAGCTGATGTGCATCAAGTCATATTCAAGACCTAACTGCTCATAAGCTTGCATAAGTGCTTTTGGTACATTCATTTCATCTTTAAAACCGTAGAAGATTTTAATACGGAAGAAATGCTCAGCCAAAGTTTCTGTTGAAATACGCTCTTCTGGTGCAACAAATGGTACATCTTCAATAACTACCGTTACCAAGATATTGCGCTGATGCAACACTTTATTGTGCTTGATATTATGAAGCATAGCATGCGGTACAACGTTTGGCGTACCCGTCATAAAGACAGCATCACCTGGCACCCAGTGCACACTATTACCAATACTTTTCACAAATAAATCAAGCGACAATGTATCGTGTTCGAGCTTGGCAAAAGTAAGCTCACGACCACGTTTCCATGTCATTAAGATGGTCACTGCAATCGCACCAATCAATAATGGTACCCAACCGCCCGACAAGATTTTAAGCGAAGTTGCACCCACTAACACCGACTCTAAAACAAAGAATGGAATAATCAGGAGTAGCACTTTTGGCATGCTCCACTTCCAAGCTGAATAGATGAACACAGCAACCAAAATCGTGTCACACAGCATCGTCAAGGTTACAGCCAGACCATACGCACTTGCCAAGTTTGAGCTGGTTTTGAAAATCAAAATTAAGATAATAATTGCGATTAAAAGTAACCAGTTTAAGAAAGGAACATAAATCTGGCCTTCTTCTGACTCAGAGGTATGTTTAATACTTAAACGTGGTAAATAGCCCAATTGAATTGCTTGGCGAGCAAGTGAAAATACCCCAGAAATTACAGCTTGAGAAGCAATTACTGTTGCCATGGTCGCCATAATAATCATTGGGTAAAGTGCCCACTGCGGCACCAATAAATAGAACGGGTTTTGAATCGCCGCTGGGTCTCTTAACAGTAATGCACCCTGACCTGCGTAGTTTAAAACTAAGCACGGCAACACCACGAAGAACCATGCTAGACGAATTGGAACTGGTCCGAAATGTCCCATATCGGCATAAAGCGCTTCACCACCAGTCACTGTTAAAACCACAGCACCCATAACGAAAAAGGTCATTAGGGGTTGGTGGTAGATAAACTGAATCGCCCAATGCGGACTAAACATGCCCAACACCACAGGAGTTTGAATGACACTGTGAAGACCTAACATTCCTAAAGACAGGAACCACACCATCGTAATTGGGCCAAAAAACTTACCGACAAAAGCCGTACCGTGTTTTTGTACCAAAAACAACGCGATGATAATGGTAATCGCAATTGGCATGATGAATGGGTCAAACACATCGGTTGCGATAGACAAGCCTTCGACTGCCGAGAGTACCGAAATGGCTGGGGTAATAATACCGTCACCAAAAAACAGCGATGCCCCAATAAAGCCAATCGCAATCATGTAGATTTTTTTGTTATCGGCAATTTTGGCTTTACGTAAATTCAATGCGAGTAAGGCCATGATTCCGCCTTCGCCATTGTTGTCTGCACGCATAACGATGGCGACATACTTGATGCTGATGATCAGCATTAAGCACCAAAAAATAATGGATAAAATTCCTAATACGTTTTCAGGCTTAATTCCCAACCCATGCGCTGCATGGAAGGACTCTTTTAAGGCGTAGAGTGGACTTGTTCCAATATCTCCAAAGACCACCCCAAGAGCTGCCAAAGCCGTGGCAGGCAAGGTTGCTTTTTTGGCCGTATTTTGCATTGTGTAATTAAACCAATATGATTTTTATCGCAATCTTATCACCTCTATTATTTTTTTTCTGTAATGCTCATCTTAAATCTTGGCAGGACTCGTTTTTTTAGTTACTATCGCACGCCTTGGTGAGGTGTCCGAGTGGCTTAAGGAGCACGCCTGGAAAGTGTGTATACGTTTGCGCGTATCGAGGGTTCGAATCCCTCTCTCACCGCCA
>NZ_JRVL01000202.1:0-9074 GCF_054823985.1 Acinetobacter sp. GN11
TGAATGTACCGGGTGAGCAAGAATACCGTAGCCGTGGTGTTGCATACTGCCCACACTGTGATGGTCCATTGTTTAAAGGCAAACGTGTGGCGGTGATTGGTGGTGGTAACTCAGGTGTTGAAGCTGCAATTGACCTTGCAGGGATTGTTGAGCATGTGACTTTGGTTGAGTTCGACACAAAACTTCGTGCAGACCAAGTTTTGCAAAACAAACTGCATAGCTTGCCAAACACAACTGTGATTATGAATGCCTTAAGTACAGAAGTATTAGGTGACGGATCACAAGTGACTGGTCTTAAATATAAAGACCGTGCAACTGATGAAGAGCATGTGATTGAGCTTGCAGGGATCTTTGTCCAGATTGGTTTATTACCAAACACTGACTTCTTGAAAGACAGTGAGCTTGAGTTAACCAACCGTGGCGAGATCATTGTAAATGATCGCAACGAAACCAATGTGAAAGGTGTGTTTGCTGCGGGTGACTGTACTACGGTTCCGTACAAGCAAATTATTATTGCCACAGGTGAAGGTGCAAAAGCTTCGCTTTCTGCCTTTGATTACATCATCCGTTCTGGACAATAAAATTTAGATCCAGAAACAAAAGAGCCAAAGGTTATCCTTTGGCTCTTTTTATTTTTATGGTTTATATAAACCATGTTCGACTAAATGCTCTCGTAAAATACGACGCAGTTCTAAAACGGCTTGCGGCGTTAACTGAATTGAATGTCCACCTGGAAGAACCTTCTCAGATTTGGCACCCTCTAAGTGAGCACTCTTATAGGGAACGATACCATCTGTAATTACGTTTGGATCATCGCTCTTGGTGATATTTCCCATAATTGAGTGAAAAACCAAGCCCTTATGAGGATTAATATTTTCTGTGAGCTCCATAAATTTGGACTGATGACTCAAATCACTCGGTCCATTTTGAATTAAACCACTATCAATATTACTCAAGAAATCTTTAACATCTAAATTTTCGGTTGTGAGTGAGGTTGCTACAGCCGACAAAAATGCACCAGGTAAACGAATAATTTTACGCGCTGCTAATGTAAACCAGCGATCTGCATAATCTGTACCTCGATGAGGAGAAGCCAAGAAAATTGCACGATCAAAATTATTGATTGAATGCATTTGCAATCGTTCAGTAACCATTGGATGTTTCTTAAAGCGATTTTGCTGACGTGTCGTCATTAGCTCTAAAGCAGGCTTGGTAATATCACCATCACTGACCAGTAAGCGGCTAATAATACCCCCCATACTATGGCCCACAAGAACAGCATCATGTGCAGCAGGGTCACTAGGATTCAAAGAACCAAAAGCTTGCTTAAGAAGGGCATAAGTTTGGAAACGGCTTTCCAAAATCGGCATATTGGTTGAATAAAAAACTTGCCAAACTTGATAGTTATCTCTTAAAACCGTGTCACCCATAACATCATTGGTCAAAGCAATCCATGCCTCAGGACTACTTGCTAGCCCATGCACCAACACAATAATTTTTTTGTTTGGGTTGTATGGCTCAAGCATATAAAGATGAGGCATGGTCAAGTGCTGATCACGATCAATCAGACTTAAATAAGCTGCCACACCTAAATTATTTTCGGCTAACCATAGACCATAAGGTGCAGAGAAGTTGGCAGCTAGAGGATATTGCTTACCAGCTACATTAATATTATCGGTGCGATAAGGGTCGTAAACGCGAATCACGAATTCAGAATTATTAATAATTTCTTCAACAGTGGTCGCATGTTTTGGTTCAGCGACAATCGTTGCAGCCAAATAACGTGCATGATGGATATTGGGGTTAACACCATTTTTATAATTGTATTTAAGCGGGTCTAGGATATATTCATTAATATCTTCTTTTCCTGAGCTAGGAAAAACCGCCACAAATTCAGAGCCAAAACCATCGCGGCGGTTAATGGTTCTTAACCCTGAAAAATTTAAATTATAACTAGAAATTAACTTTTCTAATTTTTGACCCGTTAATTGTCGATGAAATTCAAAATCAATCGAATAGACACTTTTACCAATTTGAATTTGGGGTTCAACACCATTTTTTTGAGGGTATCTCAAATCATAAATACCGACCATTTTGGCAATTGCCTGATTATAGAAGTCCCGAATTTGGACTTGTCTATTATCAAAAATACGGTCGGTAGGTTGACGCTTCGTTGAAAATAAATAGGCGTAACTATAACGAATACTTTTATCGAGTAAATTTAATTGCTGATCTAAACAATCATCATATTTACTTTGAATATTGGTTTGTTCTTCTTCGGACTTATGTTTAGTAAACCTACTAATTTTACAATCTGAAGAATCTGATAAGGCCATTGCTTTTGCCAGATACATTTCACTTGCAGCTGATAAAAACTGTTCATCTAAAATTTGAGGAAGTTTTTTGAGTTGATTTACACAGTTATCAGGGGTGTCCGTACAAACTTTAGCTTCCTGACCAGACATTGATAAAACATTCAGGCTTGCTTCGCTGAGTTTATCTTGTGTAAGAATACTATTGCGTTCATTTGCAATAGTTACATTCAAAGCTTGCTGTTTAACATTAACGACCTGACAACCACTCAGAATTGAACCGAGTAGTATGACCGTCAATAGTGTTTTGCTTCTTTTTATTGAAAACATTATGGTCAAAATATAGTGGCTCAATGGTAGGTAGATCATACAAATTTTAAAATATTTTTCAAATGATCAAATAAAAAAAAGGGCTGTCAAAACAGCCCTTTTTTAACTAATTAAACTTATTTTTTAGATGTTGCAGTAGAGTTAGAAGGAGACATTGCAGGGTTAGTTAAAACTTGCCATACATTCCAACGACCTTGTTTTTCAATTTCTTGAATTAAACGATCTGCAATTTCCGATTCATCTGGATATTTAACTTTATAATTTTTAAGCGTCTGGATCGCATTTTTCTTTTGCTCCATTGCAATATAATTATTTGCAGCAGCTAGATATGCTTCTTGAACATTACCTTTAATTGCTTTATCTAAATATGGAATAGCTTCACGTTGGCCACCACCTTCAGATAAACCAAAACCGAACCAGAAGTTTGCTTCTGCGTCATCTGGGCTAATTTTTAAAAGTCTTTGAGCATATTCTAAAGATCTAGTGGTGTGAACGGTACCTAAATCAAGGTTACGTGCAAGAACACTTGCTTTAAAAGCGCGAAGCAAAATATCAAATGATGCATTTGGGTTTGCAGCAAGTGTATCAAGTTGCTGTGTTACTTCCTTAAGTTTACTTTCGAAGCCTTTACGTTCTTGACGGTCAGTGAAGCGAGGCGGGTAGTGACGAGCTTTGCCTTCAACTAACTGTAAGAAGTCATCAATACTGGTAACATCAATTTCATTCTCACCAGCTAAAACTGCGTATTTCATTGAACGCTGTGAATTATTCACAGTCGGAACAATCAGTTTATTGGTGTCGAGCGTAAGCTGTTTGGTTGGATCATCTTGACGATTAACCACCATTTTCGTTACTGGCTGTGCAGCAGCGTCTTTTAGCGCAACTTCAAATGCTGGCGGTTGATCGTAGTTAAAAGGATTTAGTGCATAAAAAGGAGGAGTAAGCTCTGGTTCCTTGAAAACAAAAGGCTCAATTTTTTGTTGTTTTACTGGTGCCATTGTACAAGCTGTTAAACTTGAGGTCGCAAGGATGATATACGCCAAAGGCTTAAAATTCATAGGATCTTCCGTTCATTTTAGTAAAGTCAGATTTGGTAGTGGTAAGTCTAGGAAAAGCTAAACCGACATGCAAGGGGAAGCGTGTTACATTATGAATCAAGAATATTACGTTTTTGATATCTTGTTTTGTGCCCCACATTCACGACGCACTTCTTCAAGAATTTTTAGCTCTTCGTCACTAAAAGGTTGTTCATCTTGGCTTTCTTTTTTGAAGCTAGGGTCTAGCTCTGATAAACGCTGACATAAATTATTCATACGTGTTTCATTGTGCTGAATACGATCAAGTAAAACGCGCATACCTTCTAAAATAGGGTCTGACTGATCAGCAGTTGTCGCATATGGAGCAAACCCAATACTTTGTGCATAATCACGGCGACGTTCTTCATCTTTATTTTTGTCGGCATCTTTATAAATATATCGTGCAGGGTTTCCTACAGCAGTCACACCAGCAGGAACAGCTTTGGTCACTACAGCATTTGAACCGACTTTGGCACCTTTACCTACGGTAAATGGACCCAAAATTTTCGCACCGGCACCAACAACCACACCGTCTTCTAAAGTTGGATGGCGTTTACCAGTTTTCCATGTGGTACCACCTAAGGTAACACCATGATAAAGCGTAACATCATCACCAATTTCAGCAGTTTCACCAATCACAACACCCATGCCATGATCAATAAAAAAACGCTTACCGATTTTAGCGCCAGGATGAATTTCAATTCCAGTTGCAAAACGGCTAAATGAAGAAAGTAGGCGAGCTGCACCTTTACAGTCTTTTTGCCATAATTCATGTGCAACACGATGCATCATAATTGCATGAATACCGGGGTAAGTCGTAAGAACTTCTAGTGTATTGCGGGCAGCAGGATCTCGCGCAAATACAGCCTTTATATCTTCTTTAAGCTGCTTAAGCATTGGGTTGATCCTCCTTGTCAGATAATGCTTTTTTCCATTTACCGCTTGTTAAAGCTTGCACGCGACTAAAAATACCGCGAAGTAAATGATATTCCATACGATCTAATTGTATACGACCAAATAAACGACGCAAGCGTAAAGGTAATAAACGTGGATTTTCTGGATCTAAAAATTCAATTTCAGTCAGCATTTTTTCAAGATGAGGATAAAACTCTTCCATTTGTTGCTGAGTCACCAAAGGTTCATCCCATTGCATGCTTTGGCCTTGCACTAATGGCATTTCATCAACATTCTGATCGACTTGCTCTTGCTCAAGAGCAGACATGCGAAGTTCGTAACATACAACTTGAATCGCTTGCGCAACATTTAACACGCCATAGTCCGGATTTACAGGAATCGTTAAATGGTAATTTGCCAGTGCTAATTCTTCGTTAGTTAAACCACGGTCTTCACGGCCAAAAACAATAGCAATTTGTTGTCCCTGAGTAGTTGCCTTAATGGCTTCTTTAGCCGCGGGTCTCACATCGAGTAAAGGCCAAGGAATAGTGCGACTACGCGCACTTGTTCCAAATACTAAATGACAATCTTTAATCGCATCTTCTAAGGTGTTTACAATCTCAAGATGTTCAAATAAATCTTGGGCACCCGCAGCAAGCGCTTGTATATCTGGATGAGGATATGTTTTTGGTGCTACGAGAACTAATTTAATTAGTCCCATTGTTTTCATGGCACGTAAAGCACTGCCAATATTGGCAGGCAAAGTCGTATTTACCATGACAATACGCACTTGTGCTAATTGTTTTGACACGGTGGTGTGGTCAAACGAACTCATAAGATTTCCAGAAATTACGAATATTGAGAAACTTCGCTTTGGTATAAATCCAATGCATCGTCCATAGACATACCCGCAGGAGGTGAAGCAACAGCATGTGGACGAACAGGGTCTGCTGCTTTAGCTGCTTTCGACTTTACTTGATATTCAATATAGATATTATCTTTACCAAAATAATCTCTGAGTTTAGCAAGTAATTCGTCTAGAGGAGCGACTTTCCATTGCGGACCAAACTGAAGTTCGGCTTGAGCATAGGGTTGATCAATCTGTAACTGTAGAGTGATATGTTGATGCATATCTACATTGCAAAATGGCAAGATCATGTTTTGTAGATCTTTTGCCAATGTTGGCTGCATGAACTCTTCTGTTAATTTGATTTGAATACTGTTAGCACGTTTTTGTCTTATTTCATTTAACGTGAAAGCCTTGGTTAAACGTCCCATTGGACGATCAAAGCCTTCTCGTTCATAGATTTCGCCTTCGAAAACTACAACACGTTCAACTTGAACGATATCTTTAAAACGTTGGAAGCGTTCATGGTTACAGCTGACTTCAATACGTGCTGTACCGTCATCTAGTACAATAACCACACGGTTCGGGAAGTTTGCGACATCAATGACCAAACCGGCATAAACCGTTGTAACACCACGACGTGTAGCGGTAATTTCATTTAGTTTTACGGGAATAAAAGATTTGAGTTCTTGTCGGTAAACATCAATTGGATGTCCCGTTAAATATAAACCAAGTGTATCTTTTTCGCCTTTGAGACGAACCTCATCACTCCAAGGTTTTACTGGTTTAGCTGGCTTACGCTGAACTTCTTCAACCTCACCAAATAAATCCATAATACCGCTTTCACGGTTACTTCGAGCTTGATCGGCAGCTTGAACAGCTTCAGGCAATTGTGCCATTAAGCTTGCTCGTTCAATTCCCAAGCAATCGAGTGCACCCGCGCGAATTAAAGCTTCAAGAGTACGTTTATTGATTTTCTTCAAATCAATACGATGGCAAAAATCGAATAGATCTGTATACGGACCAAATTGTCGACGAGAGTCAATGACTGACTGCATTGCTTGTTCGCCAACGCCTTTAATAGCACCTAAACCGTAAACAATCGTTTTATCATTACTTGCATGGAAGTGATAAGTCGACATGTTGACTGATGGTGGTAAGACCTCAAGATTATTATTTCGGCAGTCATCAATCAAGAATACAACACTGTCCGTGTTCTGCATCTCCGATGTCATTACCGCTGCCATAAACTCAGCAGGGTAATGCGCTTTTAACCATGCTGTATGGTAGGCAACCAGTGCATAAGCAGCAGCGTGAGATTTGTTAAAACCATAGCCTGCAAACTTTTCCATATAGTCAAAGATATGGTTGGCTGTGCTTTCATCAATCCCTTTTTCAGCAGCACCTTCTAAGAAAATTTGGCGCTGCTTAACCATTTCTTCGGGTTTCTTTTTACCCATTGCACGGCGTAATAAATCTGCACCGCCTAGTGTATAACCTGCACAGATCTGTGCAGCTTGCATCACCTGTTCCTGATAAACCATAATCCCGTAAGTTGGTTCTAATACACCTTCTAAAAGAGGATGAAGATATTCAAAATCTCCGCCATGCATACGGTGAATAAAGTCAGGAATCAGGTCCATTGGACCTGGACGATACAATGATACGAACGCAATAATTTCTTCGAATTTACTTGGACGCGCCTCTTTAAGCATCCGTTTCATGCCGACGGATTCAAACTGGAATACCGCTGTTGTATTTGCATCGGCAAACACAGAGTATGCTTTAGCGTCGTCTAGAGGAACATGCAAGATATTGAGTTGATCATTACTGTCGCGGTTTTTATTAATATTTTGGATCGCGTCTTCAATAACGGTTAAGTTACGTAAGCCCAAGAAGTCGAACTTGACCAGACCCGCTGCTTCTACATCGTCTTTATCATATTGAGCAACACGGTTTGTTCCATCTGCATCACAAAGTACAGCCGAGAAATCGGTAATTTTACCGGGTGCAATGACTACACCTCCGGCATGTTTACCTGTATTTCGGGTTACACCTTCTAATTTTAATGCCATTTCCCAGATTTCGCTTGCATCGTCGTTATCTGGGTTAGATGGATTGGTCACAATATCTTTAAGCTGAGGTTCCATATCAATAGCGGTAGCTAAATCTACACCGAGCGGTTTGGTAGGCACCATTTTTGAAATACGGTCAGCTAAACCATAAGATTTACCCAATACACGCGCAACGTCACGGATTGCGCCTTTTGCTGCCATGGTTCCGAAAGTTGCAATTTGTGAAACGGCTTCGCGACCATAAGTACGTGATACGTAATCAATAACGCGGTCACGTCCGGCAATACAGAAATCGACGTCAAAGTCAGGCATCGATACACGTTCTGGGTTCAAGAAACGTTCGAAGAGTAGATCGTAACGAAGAGGGTCAAGGTCAGTAATTTCTAAGCTATAGGCGACTAATGAACCTGCACCTGAACCACGACCTGGCCCGACAGGAACACCATTACTTTTTGCCCATCGAATGAAGTCCATGACGATGAGGAAGTATCCTGGGAAACCCATTTTCAGGATAATACCAACTTCATAATCAATTCGTTCATCGTAAGGCTTACGTATCTCTGGCCAATCCTCACCGCGTTTTTCAACAGGATAAAGATAATTTAAGCGCTCTTCCAAGCCTACTTTAGATAAATGTTCAAAATAACTGTCGATGGTAAAACCATCTGGAATTGGATAGTCAGGTAAAAAGTAAGTGCCGAGTTGCAGTTTAACGTTGCAGCGTTTAGCAATATGATAGGTGTTCTCGATAGCACTAGGAATATCAGAAAACAATTCGATCATTTCATCTGAGGTTTTAAAGTGCTGCTCAGGGCTATACGTCCGTGGACGGCGATTATCTGCTAGTACATAACCATCAGCGATACAAACACGTGCTTCGTGTGCTTCGAAATCTTCTTTTTCTACAAAGTGCACATCATTATGTGCAACGACACCAATATCATATTGTGCAGCAAGTTTAGCTGCTTCTTGAATAAAGTCTTCTTCACCAGGACGGTCGGTACGTGTTAAAGCAAGATAAACACGGTTACCAAACTTTTCGAGCCATGCTTCTAAAAGGGGAGCAGCTTTTTGCGGGTTAGATGAACAAAGCATCTGACCAACATCACTGTGCTGGCCAAGTAAAACAATAATATCTTGATGCTGTTCAAGTACCCATTCTTTTTGTACACATGGAATACTGAGCTGTTGTCCTTCAATAAAACCGCGTGAAACGATTTCGGTGAGACTTTTCCAGCCAACATCACTCATTGCAAGTAAGGTTGCACGGTGTTGAGCATCATCAAGGCGAATTGTGCTACCTAAAAGAGGCTTAATACCTTTTTTTAAACAAGCATTATAAAATTTTACCGCCGCATGGAGGTTAGAGAGGTCAGTTAATGCCAACGCTGGCATTTGGTCTTTAACCGCAGCATTGACCAAGTCAGGTATGCGAACTATCGACTCTGTAATCGAAAATTCTGTATAAATACCTAGATGAACAAACTGCATAAACCAATCCTTAATGCGACCGAAGCATAGTTTAACACGCAAAGTTAAA
>NZ_JRVL01000024.1:0-40292 GCF_054823985.1 Acinetobacter sp. GN11
CGAGCGTCCAGCGTTTGGTGGTGAAGATCGTCCACGTCGTAGCTTCGATGACAAACCACGTGGTGAACGTCCAGCGTTCGGCGGTGGTGATGATCGTCCAAAACGTAGCTTCGGTGGTGAAGATCGTCCGCGTCGTAGCTTCGATGATAAACCGCCGCGTCGTAAATTCGATCGCTAATCAATATTTAGTTTGAAAAAAAGGCCAGTAAAAATACTGGCCTTTTTTATTTTTCAGTTTTGTTATAAACTAACAAAATGTGAATTGGTTCAATTTTTTATTAAATAATGCGTAAAAGTAAGCGAAAAGAAACAATAATGGCACAATTGAAGAACCTTTTGGTTCAGCATGGTTTGCCTTATCTTTTTATTGCACTCGTTTTGTGTAATGGTGTTTACTTTGCCTATGCTTTTATAAATGGAAGTTCTGTTGAGCAATTCCAAGCTTCTGAATTGACCTCTTTTTACGAACATACTTCTTCTATTTCTATAAAATAACTTAGATTTGCTTTTGTTAAAATTACAACAAGTTTGCTAATTTTCAGTGTTATAGTATGCGTGCATAAAAGTGCAGGAACGATTGCCATTATGAATAATAAAACTCCTCTCTCGACTCAACCGCTTATTGAAGTGAAAAACTTGAGTTTTAATCGAGGGGAACGCGTCATTTATGACAATATTAGTTTAAATATACGTCGAGGCCAGATTACGGCCATTATGGGACCTTCTGGTACAGGTAAAACAACTTTATTACGTCTGATTGGTGGACAATTAGTTCCAGATCAGGGGGAAGTTTTACTCGACTCTAAAGATATTGCCAAAATGTCTCGTCAGGAACTGTTTTCAGCCCGTGCACGTATGGGAATGTTATTTCAGAGTGGCGCTTTATTTACGGATATGTCCGTTTATGAAAATGTGGCGTTTCCAATCCGAGCGCATACAAAGCTTCCTGAAAATCTCATTGCTGAACTGGTTGCATTAAAACTTGAATCAGTAGGTTTACGTGGTTCTGAACAATTAATGCCGACAGAACTTTCAGGTGGTATGAATCGTCGTGTGGCATTGGCTCGCGCGATAGCACTTGATCCCGATTTAATCATGTACGATGAACCTTTTGCTGGTCAAGACCCAATTGTGAAAGGTGTTTTGACACGTTTAATTCGTTCACTACGTGAAGCGTTAGATTTAACAACAATTATTGTTTCGCATGATGTCGCAGAAACATTATCGATTGCTGACTACATCTATGTGGTAGCTGAAGGAAAAATTCAGGGAGAGGGTACACCTGAAGAGTTGCAAAAATATGCTTCTCCATTTGTAC
The DNA here is from genome assembly GCF_054823985.1 of Acinetobacter sp. GN11. Classification (NCBI taxonomy): domain Bacteria; kingdom Pseudomonadati; phylum Pseudomonadota; class Gammaproteobacteria; order Moraxellales; family Moraxellaceae; genus Acinetobacter; species Acinetobacter sp. GN11. The sequence goes on from NZ_JRVL01000024.1 coordinate 1,319, forward strand.
ACCAATTCTTAACAGGTTCGGCAGAAGGACCAGTTGAATACCAGTTTAGTCATCAAACTTATTTAAATAACGAGGTTCGTCCATGAATACGATTGCCTGGTTAGGTAGACTCGTTATTGAGCGGATTCGAGGCATTGGTGCTGCGGCACATATGCTCTTGCAGATTATTTTTTCATTTCCTACCAAGGGTGGTTTTGGTCGTTTTGGTTACCAAATGCACCGCGTAGGTGTGATGTCCTTACTTATTATTACCGTTTCTGGTTTGTTTATTGGTGCGGTTCTTGGCTTGCAGATGTATAGCATTTTGGTCACTTTCGGTGCTGAGTCGATGTTGGGTACAGCGATTTCGTTAACACTACTCCGTGAGCTTGCTTCTGTGGTTGCTGCATTGCTATTTGCAGGACGAGCAGGTTCTGCATTGACTGCCGAAATTGGTTCAATGAAGCAAAGCGAACAGCTTGCTAGTATGGAAATGATTGGTGTTGACCCATTAAAACAAATCGTATCACCACGTCTTTGGGCAGGTATTGTCAGTTTGCCAATGTTAACTGTGATATTTGCCGCCATTGGGATTATTGGTGGCAAGATGGTCGGTGTTGACTTTTTAGGTGCTGATGAAGGCTCCTTCTGGAGTGGTATGCAAAATACAGTGCGTTTCGGGCATGACATTATCAATGGCACGATTATTAAAAGTATTGTTTTTGCTTTGATTTGTACATGGGTCGCTGTTTATCAAGGCTATGCCTGTGATCCGACACCAGAAGGCATTGCAACGGCAATGACCCGGACGGTTGTGTATTCTTCATTATGTGTTTTAGGTTTTGATTTCGTGTTGACTGCGGTCATGTTCGGAGGGATTTAATGAAATCACGTAGTAGTGAACTGGCCGTTGGTGTCTTTGTTATTATCTTCGGTATTGCATTGTTTTTTTTAGCGATGAAAGTCAGTGGTCTTGTTGGTACGAACTTAAGTGATAGTTATACCATGAAGGCTCAGTTTGATAACGTCAATGGGCTAAAGCCGCGAGCTAAAGTAACAATGAGTGGTGTTACAATTGGTCGTGTTGATTCAATTACGCTTGATCCGGTTACGCGTTTGGCTACCGTAACATTTGGTTTAGATGGAAAGTTGACAAGTTTCAATCCTGAACAATTAAAAGAAGTTCAGAAGAATGCGTTGGAAGAGTTGCGTTATAGCTCAGATTATACGCAGGCTTCTCCAGAGCAACAAAAAGCAATGGAACAGCAACTGACCAGTAACATGACCTCCATCACCAGTATTGATGAAGATGCTTATATAATGGTAGCAACCAATGGTTTGTTGGGTGAAAAATATTTGAAAGTTGTACCTGGTGGTGGTGTGAACTACCTCAAACGAGGCGACACAATATCAAACACTCAAGGAACTATGGATTTAGAAGATTTAATTAGTAAATTTATTACTGGTGGCGGGGCTGGTAAAGTTGCTGCCGGTTCAAGCTCAACAGAAGCAAGTGCTCCTGCAAGCGCTAATAAAGATAGTGCTCAAGCATCATTTGTTGAGTAAAAGATTATTTGAAGGAGTGGTTCCTGGTGAATACGTTGTTTAAACAAACCCTGACAGCAAGTCTTTTGTCTACCATGATTGTCGGTTCAGCATTTGCTGCACCTTCAGAAGCACCACCTGATTTTATCAAGCGTGTTGCTGATGGTTTGATTACTCGTTTAAAAGCTGATCATGCAAAATTGCAAAGTAATCCAGCATTAGTGAAGTCTATCGTTCGTCAGAATTTAGACCCTTATGTTGATTCACAAGCATTTACACGCATTGTAATGGGTACTTATGCAACAAATCAGTATAGTACAGCAGCGCAACGTGCTCAGTTTGAAACAAACTTCCGTAATACATTAATTGAAAATTACGGTACTGCATTTGCTAAATATACGAACCAAAGCTATACCATGCGTCCTTACAAGGCAACTGCGGGTAAAAACCCAGTAGTGACATTGGACTTTAGTCACAACGGTGACAAAATTCCTGTGTCTTTCCAGTTGGCTGATAAAGGTACTCAGTGGAAAATCCGTAATATCAATGTTTCTGGTATTGATTTAGGACTACAGTTCCGTAATCAATTTGCTGCAACAGTAAAACGTAATGGCGGCGATTTGAATAAAGCAATTGCAACCTTCCAACCGGATGCAGACGCTGCTGTTAATCAGAACAAACAAAAATAGTAGGTGACGAGTGATTCAGTATCTCAACCAACAATTGGTTGTTTCGGGAAAAATTGATTTTGAAAATGCGGAACAAGAGTATCAAGCAGGTTTAGCTATCATCAAGAAGCAGCAAAGCTTTCCTCTGGTGGTGGATTTAACAGAGCTTGAGCATGGCAGTACCTTGGCATTGGCTGTTTTGGTTCAATGGTTACGAGTGACTCCACAAAAAGCTGGTTTGCATTTTAAAAATGTACCTGAAAAAATGCTGAAGATCATTCAAGCTTGCCATTTGCAGGAAGATCTACATTTGATCTGATATGCAAGATATAAAAAAGCACCTATATTTAGGTGCTTTTTTACGCTTTGGACTAGCATTTTATTACAAAGCTTAAATCCATTTTTTCCAGCGGAAATAAATAATAGGGCCAATAAAGAAGCCGATAATAATCAGTAAAACGATGATGAAACTAGTCGTACCATGTGCAAAAGGTAGCACATCTGTATTCATGCCATAGATGCTGGCAATAAGCATCGGAGGCGCCAACATACTTGGTAAGATCGAGAATCGACGGATCGTGTCATTCTGTTCGGTATTAATGAACCCAGACGTTGTATCAAGCAAGAATCGTACTTTTTGGAATAAGAAAGCATCATGTTCTACGAGTGAGCGGACATCTTCACTCAGTTCTCGAATATCAGCATCGTAAATATGACTGCCTAATGCGCGTGGACGTGATAAAAAAGTAAGTACACGTCGCAAATCAATTAAACAGAGCTGCGCTTTTCCTAGCATATCTTCTTGTTGAGCTAGGCGTGTAATCATGTCATCAAGATCTAGAATTTGCTCACGTTGGTGATTATTAAGAACCTCTGTAGAGTATTTTTCTAAATCTTTGTGGATATCTTCTAAGATATCCGCAAGCTCATCAAGTTTTGCCTCAAGAAGGCCCAATAAAATCCATGTTGGATCTTTATAGTCCATATCATAGTCATTTCGGCGAGCACGCGCACGAAAAGCACGAAAGGCAACTAACTTTTCTCCCCGCATCGTAAAGAGACGGTCTTTATGTAAAATAAATGCAACCGTTTGCACCATCGCTAAAATATGTGAGGAATCTTCTGCGTCACCATCCACTTGATAGTTTTTATTTTTCGTTAAAAAATAAGTACTGATATGCAAAATACCATCATCATCACGGTAGAATCGTGCTGAGGATGAAATATCTTCAAGCGATTTTAGTGTAGGTAAATTTTGGTCATAGGCATCTAGTACCCATTGTTGCTCTTCTTGCGAGGGTGCAATAAGATCAAGCCAGACTAATTCGGGATGTAGATCAAATCCACCATTGATGGTGGCATCTTCCAGACTTCCGCGTTCTGTGGCATAAAAGGCTTCAAGCATGTGTCTTTTTTCCTCACGCAGTCTGATGGAAATGGATGGGTGTATTTTAGACAAGGATTTGCCGAAAAACACTTGCTAATACGCTATTTTGCAAAAAAAAACTCTATCGATAGTTTAGTTTGTCAGCATGACAGTTCAATAAAACGGTTTTTTACACTATGAATTCAATTTGTATTTTCTGTGGTTCATCTCTTGGTTCAAACCCAATTTTCCAACAAGTTGCCAAAATTGCAGGTGAGACTATCGCAAAGCAGGGTAAAACCTTGGTTTATGGTGGTGGTCGTTCAGGCTTAATGGGTGTTGTCGCTGATAGTGCCTTGCAAGCAGGTGGACAAGTCATTGGCGTGATTCCTCGTGCTTTGGTCGATCGTGAGTTAGCTCATCCGGGCTTAACCAAATTATATGTGGTCGAAAATATGCATGAGCGTAAAACCAAAATGGCAGACCTCTCTGATGGTTTTATTGCTTTACCTGGCGGTGCGGGTACATTGGAAGAAATCTTTGAACAATGGACGTGGGCGCAATTAGGTATTCATCAAAAGCCATGTGCTTTCTTAAATGTAGCTGGCTTTTATGAAGATTTACTTAAAATGATTCAAGGGACGGTAGATAATGGATTTAGCCAAGCACGATTCGTTGATAAATTGATCGCATCAGACAAAATTGAAGATATTCTTCAACAATTTGAGCAATATCAGGCTCCTGCCCCAAAATGGGTAAATGCAGATGTTCAACCATAAACGAGGTTAAATAAGTGAAAACAATTACGGTCGCTGCTGCAGTGATCTTGAACGAGCAAAATCAGTTGTTGCTCGTAAGAAAGCGTAATACTCATGCTTTTATGCAAGTGGGTGGCAAACTGGAACCCAACGAGGCGCCAGATGTCACAATGCAGCGAGAAATTTTAGAAGAAGTTGGAAGTTCTTGTGTAATTGAACAATTTCTTGGTCGTTTCGAAACAGCAGCGGCGAATGAGCCAGATCATATTCTGGTCAGTCATTTATATCTTGTTCAGCTCGATCAGGCGCCTAAAATTGCAGCCGAAATTGCAGAAATGAAATGGGTCGACTTGAATGATTCAGAAACGCACCTCGCACCATTAACCCGTGAAATTGTTATTCCTTGGTGTGAGCAGCATCTATCTACGGTTTAATCATTTTAACTGGTCAAAGTTGCCGCTAGACAAGCGGCATGGATAGATGTGCAGCCTAATTGTTTTAGTGCTTGACTGAGCGCATGAATAGAGCTTCCCGTGGTTATTACGTCATCAATAATAAGAACGCGGCGATAACGTCGTTTTTCTTGAGTAAGCGCAATAAACTGTTGCTCAATGTTCTCAAAGCGTTCCAGTCGAGAAAGCCCTTTTTGCGAATGTTCAGCAAGACGTTGCACCGGCTGCCAAACAGGTATTTTTAATTGTTTACTTAAGATATTTGCGAGTAACAACGACTGATTAAAACCACGTTCAATTAAGCGTTGATTAGAAATAGGCATAGGTACGATAGCCTGTACCTTGGGAAATTTGAGTTGTTGTAAAATTTCCCCTAACAAGATTTGATAATGTAATTTTTGTTCATACTTAAACTGCTGAATGATTCGGCTAACTGGATAAGCATAATCACAAGCCACAAGAACTGATTGATTATTACGTTGAATCGTTTGCTTAAGCCAAGGTAACTGCTTCCAACAGTCCTTGCAGAGCGAATATTTTTCTCGTACACCTGACTCACATAACAAGCAAGGTGAGAGCAATTGAATAAGATGCTGTGGATTTAAGAAACTAAACATACGCGTAACGAGGCGCTTCTGGAAGCCAGCGTTTTAATAATGCATCTGCTTGTTCTGGATAATCTTTTAAGATTTGCTGAGCTACATAATGAGCTTGACTGAGTAAGTGATCATCTCGCTCTAAACGAGCCACTCTAAATCCCATATCCCCAGTTTGTTTAGTACCTAGTAATTCACCCGGTCCGCGTAACTCAAGATCTTTTTCTGCAATCACAAAGCCGTCGTTACTTTCTCTTAATATAGAAAGTCTCTCTTGCCCATTTTGAGAGAGAGGTGTTTTGTATAAAAGTACGCAAAAGCTGGCTTGAGCACCTCGACCTACGCGACCGCGTAACTGATGTAGCTGAGAAAGTCCTAAACGTTCGGCATTTTCAATGACCATAATAGAAGAGTTGGGAACATCTACCCCAACTTCAATGACCGTGGTTGCGATAAGAAGCTGTAACTCATTATTTTTAAACGCTTGCATGACCAACTGTTTTTCATCAGCTTTCATTTTGCCATGCACTAAGCCAATATTAAGTTCAGGAAAGCGTTCTTTCATTTCTTGATAGGTGGCTTCGGCGGCTTGAGCATCTAAAGTTTCAGACTGTTCAACCAGTGTACATACCCAATATGCCTGTTTCCCATCTCTACAGTTTGAAGCAATCCGTTGAAGTACTTCTTCACGACGATCCAGTGGAATCGTAACGGTTTGAATTGGAGTACGACCCGGTGGCAACTCATCAATAATTGAGGTGTCTAAATCGCCATATGCACTCATTGCCAGTGTTCTTGGAATAGGGGTAGCTGTCATAACGAGTTGGTGCGGGGTGAACTGCTCAGCACCTTTATTACGTAGAGCTAAACGTTGATCTACGCCAAAACGATGCTGTTCATCAATAATTACCAGACCTAATTTTGCAAATCCAACGCTATCTTGAAATAGAGCATGTGTACCAATAATAAGTTCAGCATGACCTTCTTTAATTTGCTGCTCTGCTTGAGCACGCGCTTTACCTTTTTGTTTTCCAGACAACCATGCGACAGTAATGCCTAAAGGCTCAAACCAACGTTTAAAATTCAAATAGTGCTGTTCTGCAAGAATCTCAGTAGGAGCCATTAATGCAACCTGCCAATCAGCTTCTAGAGCATGGCAAGCCGCTACAGCAGCAACTAAGGTCTTTCCAGCGCCTACATCGCCTTGCACTAATCGAAGCATTGGTTGGTTCTGCTTCAAATCGTTCAAAATTTCTTTAGATACACGCTTTTGTGCATTGGTCATTTGAAATGGCAAAGCTTCTAATAACTTTTTAGCTAATATTTTACTACTTGAGAAAGCTGGAGATGCAATTTGACGAATATAAGCACGGCGATTAAGTAAGCTAATTTGATGTGCAACTAGTTCTTCAAAAATAAGCCGTTGTTGGGCTGGGTGTGAACCTTGGGCCAACTGGAGCATATTGGCATCAACAGGAGGCTCATGAATGTAATACAGAGCCTCTTTAAGTGCATAGCCATTAGTATATTGTTTTGGGAGTAGCTCTGGTAAAGCATCACTATGATGCTTTAAAGCTTGTTTTACATATTCGCGCAGTTTGGGTTGAGTTAGCCCATCCGTGCTTGGGTAGATTGCTGTAAGCTGAGTTTTTGGTAGAGGTGTATGTTCATGAATGAGCTGAATTTCAGGATGATACATCTCAAGGCCACGTGCACCTACGCGAACTTCACCAAAAATACGTAAGCGATGACCGGGTTTTATTTTATCAGTGAGGTTTTTATAAATATGATAAAAGCGTAAGGTGACTTTACCGAATTCATCTTGAACTAAGGCTGCCATAGATTTTCGTTTTCCCGGAGGGAAATCAATTGATCTGACCTCACCTTCGAGTAAATAGCTACGCCCAACCACAAGTTGATTCATTGCAATAATCGTACTGCGGTCTTCATAATCACGCGGCAGATGAAACAGTAAATCATCTGTGGTAAAAATATTTAGTTTTTCGAGCAGGGCTGCTGAAGCCGATCCAACGCCTTGTAACTGATGGACTGAAGTCATGTCCCCTCAACGAGTTTTCTATGCATATATTATTTATCGGTTATGGTAAAACATCTCAGCGTGTTGCTAAACAACTATTTGAGAAAGAACATCAAATTACCACAATCAGCCGTAGTGTAAAAACGGATAGTTACGCAACCCATCTTGTTCAAGATATCTTTAAACTTGATTTAAGTAAAATTGAACCTGTAGATGTCGTTTATATTTTACTTTCTCCGACCGAAGGTACGGTTGAGGGCTATCAGCACACGTATGTAGATAGTATTGAACCGATTCGAGATGCATTAAAAATACATCCCATAAAAAAAATAATCGTATTGTCATCTACACGGGTATATGGTGAAAATGTGGGGGAGATCATTGATGATTTTAGTGAAATTCAGCCAAATGATGCACAAGGCCATATATTGCGTAATATGGAGCTCCTTTGGCAAAAACATTATCCAGCACAATGTGTAATTGTTCGTCCAACTGGGATTTACGGAACTTCAGTTGCCCGTTTAAAGAAAATGGCTGAAAATAGTCAAAGTTATCCAAATATACATTATAGCAATCGAATACATATTAATGATTTAGCAAGATTCTTAGCTTTCATGGCTGACTATGAAAATCATCAAGCGAGTTATATTGTGACTAATAACCAACCGTTGCCCTTGCATGAAGTTATCGTGTGGTTCCAAAAACAATTGGGATTACCAGAGTTAACTTTAGAATCAAACCAAGTTTCAGGTAAACGAATTTATGCGAAACATTTGTCTGCAACGGGTTTTCAGTTAGAGCATCCAATTTGCTTTAATGACTATTTATTATGTTTAAATGTTCATAGCACTAAATAAAATTTTGATTAAACTTTAAATAAGAACAGAAATACCTGATGAGGCAGTCAAATTGCCGATAAAGATAAAAAGGTTGAAAGTGAAAAAAATTTGTTTAGCTCTTATTTTGAGCGTAACAGCTGTTGCCAGTTGGGCCGAGGATCAGGTGTGGTGTGCATATGATCCGATTGGTTCCCAAGGGGATATCACACGTCGTTTAAATGACATTCGATTATATGCACAGCAATATCAAGTCAACTTTAAAGTGGTGACCTATCAAAAAGAACAACAGGCTATCCAAGCTTTTGATGATGGTAAATGTTCAGGTTTAGCGGCATCTAATTTTAATACTTATCGTTATAACCAGTTTATGGGAAGTACTGCGGGTATTGGGCTTATTCCTAATAATCGTACCGCTAAAAACTTATTACAGCTTTTGAATCATCCAACAGTCGAGAAAAGATTAATTTCTAAGGACTATGAAGCGGTAGGGATGATTCCTATTGGCACGGCCTATATGGTCCTAAAAAATAAAAAAATCTCTAGAGTTGCTCAATTAAGAAATCAGCGTATTGGCGTGTTACCAAATAATCCCCCACAACAAGCATTGGTACGAAGTGTGGGCGGTCAGCCAGTTTATGTTGATTTATCTAATGCGATTGTGCAGTTTAAGCAAGATAAAATCGATATTGTTCCAGCTCCCATATATGGACTATTGCCATATAACTTACAAAAAGAATTTGGACCAGAAGTCCAAGTCATTAACTTTCCTTTGGCATATTTTGGCGTTAATTTAATTATTAAGCCGCAAGCTTATCCTGCTAATTTTGGTCGAAAAATTCGAGGATGGTTTGTTCAAAATAGCCAATTGCTGACTAACCGTGCGACCCAGTGGGAAAATCATTTACCTGCCTATTACTGGGTAGACGTTTCTTTTTATGAAAAGCAGAGTTATGACGTGATGGTTGCAAAAATACGTAATCAGTATGTTCTTTCAGGTTATTACGATGCTTATTTTGTTCAACTTATGAAGCGTCTGCGTTGTATGGATGATCCACGTTATTTTGAATGCCCAATTCGCTAATAATATAAAAGGCAACCGAAGTTGCCTTTTATATTGAGTAAAAATCTTAAGATTTTTTACGTTTCAAACGTCGTTTTGCTTGTTGAGATGCCATAGCTTCAAGAGCATCTTTTAGCTCTTCGTCGCTAAAGGTCGTGATGTGCTGCAACATTTGTAAGGTTACTTCATCAAGTACCAACTTTGCACCAGCAGCCATTTGACGGAAATTATCATCAAACTCAATTTGGCCTTGGTCGTTAGTTCGAATGTAATTTTGCTGCGTGAGTACTTTTAAGAAGCTTTGGAATAAAGATTTGTCGAAGAACTCTGGCGAATTAAATTCATATAGAACTGACAAACGTTGTCCGAGTAAATGACTTAATTCTTCAACCTGTTTAGCAGAAATATTACCTGAACCACGTTGAGTAATGAGCGCAAGCGTCATGTAGTAACGCTCAAGACTTTGCTTAACAGGAGTAGCTAAAACAACCAGTTGATTATGCTCTTCAGTATTTGGGGCAGAGCTAATCAAGTTACCTTCATCATCTTGCTGAATAAGATTCGATTGAACCAATGCATTTGCATATTGCTCAATTTGTTCCTTAAGTTCGCTACTCTTCCATTTAAGGAATAACTCTGCCTTCAAGAATGGGTAGAGCGTATAGATGACGTTGTTTAAATCTGAACGGCTAATTTTTCCATTGTGTTCGACAAGTGATGCAACCAATGACGGTAAAACAAAGGCGTGCAAAATGTTATTACGGAAATAGGTCAGAAGAACAGCTTGGTTATCTTCAATTGCAATAATATCGCCGAGTGCATGCTGAACTCGTTTAATGAGTTTAAGCTTTAAACCATAAGCAATAATTTCTTTACCAGAAAGTGGCGTTACTTCCATACGTTGGTCATATGGGAAGTTTGATGCTAGATCGCGGTAAGCTTCAAGCTGCTTAATACAGATTTCTTCATCAAGCGTATGTTTTGGAGTTGCAAGCAAAATAATAGAAAGTAAAGAGACAGGGTTAATTACCACAGCTCGGTTAATATTTTCTAAAATTGCATGTGCAGAGCTATTTACGGCATCTGAAACTGCTTGAGGAATTGGGTCGTCATTTTTCTCAATGAAAACGTTTTCTGCATTATGTTGCTTAAGCAGATCATCAAGGAAAACAGGTTCGCCAAAGTTCACGTGGACTTTACCGAAAATACGTTCAATTTTTCGTAAGGTTTTCACAATACCAAAAATTGATTCAGCTTCTTTCGGTTTACCTTGCATTTCCCCTACGTAGGTCGAGCCTTCCATCAGGCGTTCATAACCAATGTAAGTTGGTACAAATACAATTGGCTTTGTACGGCCACGTAAATGACTATGAACAGTCATGGCAAGCATGCCAGTCTTAGGTGGTAATAGACGTCCTGTACGCGAACGTCCACCTTCAATAAAGTATTCAAGTGGCGTATTGCGAGAAAGAATACTATATAAATATTCTTTAAATACCGTTGTATAAAGGCCATTGCCACGGAAAGAACGGCGAATAAAGAAGGCACCACCGCCGCGTAAAAGCTGTCCAACGAAAGGCAGGTTTAGGTTATCACCCGCAGCAATATACGGAACCATAAGGCCACGTCTATAAATCACATAAGACAATAATAAATAGTCGATGTGACTGCGGTGACAAGGTGTGTAAACCACTTCATAATCTTTTGCTAGTTCACGAACAGTGCTGAAGTTATGCACATCTACGCCGTCATAAAGCTGGGTCCATAAGCGCGTTAAAGCAAGATCGGCAAAGCGGACTGCTGAATGTGAATAATCCGATACGATTTCATTGACATAGCCAATCGCACGACGTTCAGCTTCGAGCATACTGACTTTCCCGCGAATACTTTCACGGCGGATTGCTTCTTGCACATCGCGAGATTTTACAACTGATTGCATGACATTACGGCGATCCGATAAATCGGGACCTAAGACCACTTCACGTTGCCGATCTAAGTAATCATTTAACGTGCTTACAATATAGGTGGCTGGTGAAAGGTTTGGATAATGCTGTTGTGCATATTCAACCAGTTCACGTAGTGATTGCGGTTCATGAAATTCTAAATAAGATTGGCGACCATGTAAGCCAATGTTGACCAATTGCTTAATGGTGCTCGGTGTAGCCCATGTGTCTGAAAATAAGAGCTTAAACCAAGAATCTTCTTTATCTGGTGTACGGCCCCATAAAACGGTAACCGGAACAAGCTCTATATCAAGTTCAGGATTTTCTTGTAAGACTTCAATTAATTTTAGTAAGCGTGGTGGAAAAGCATGAGGAGGTGGATTCAGTAAATTATTTTCATCATTGTGCTGTAAAAATAAAACTGATGCTTTTTCCTGATGAGTGCCAACAACTAATGGGTCTAACGCAGGTTTTAAATTTAAACGACGCGTTTCACCATCTACCACCAAAGCATTGCTTCGAGAATGGTTTTGTAAGACATAGCACACCACTTTCTGGCGGTCAGTCTTTGCTTCTGTTTCTGTTGTTTCTGATACTGGTTCAGTAGGAACTTCCCCAAGAACATGTGGTGTTACCACGAGGTCAAGTAGCTTACTCGAAAGCCGACGATACATTTGACCAAACCCACTCTTGGACATAAGAACTCCTACTTCTTAAAGACAAATCCCAGCACCAAATGCGGAGGGTAATTATTTTGAGGCATTTATTGAAAAAAACAATATGCTAATAGCTTATAAATTATAATGCTTTTGGCATATTTTATCGTTAAAAATCGTATTTTTAGCAGTTTTAAGGGTAATGTTCCTCAGAAGTTGACTGATTGTTCCATGTTCAAATAGTTTTTTATGGCACAATAGATTCTACACATCTGTCCTTTAATACGATTTTTTACCTGAAATATGAAGGTATCTCTCATGAATGCGTTAACCCAAGAACTAGTCGAGCTGCTCACTTTAGAAAAGCTAGAAGAAAATATTTACCGTGGCATGAGCCGTAATCTTGTCGGTAAACGCGTCTTTGGTGGACAGGTTTTAGGTCAGGCTTTACGTGCAGCATCTTATACAACTGATCGCCCAGCGCATTCTTTACATGCATATTTTTTGTATGGCGGCGATATTAATGCCCCGATTATCTATGAAGTAGACCGTTTGCGTGATGGAAAAAGCTTTGTAAGTCGTCAAGTTCGTGCGATTCAGCATGGACGAGTCATATTTTCAGCGATGGTTTCTTTTGCTAATCCAGAAGAAGGTTTGAACTATCAGCATCAAGAACCTGAGTATCCTGCACCAGAAACGCTTAAATCTGAAAATGAGCTGAAACAGGGTATTCTAAACTTTGTACCTGAAAATGTTCGTGCTAGTTTCATGCGTGAGCGTCATGTAGAAATTCGTCCAATTGATCCGGTAAACCCGTTTCAGCCGCAACCCGAAGCTCCCTATAATGCACACTATATCCGCACGCATGATCGTATTCCAAAACAGCTAGATGATATTGCCTTGCATCAGGCAATTGTTGCGTTTTATTCAGACTTTACCTTAATGACAACGGCTTTAAGACCGCATGGCTTAAGTTATATTTCTCCAAGTTTGCAGTGTGCAAGTATTGATCATGCAATTTATTTCCACCGCCCACTGCGTGCAGATGAATGGATGCTTTATGACATGGAAGCCACAGTGAGTGCGGCTTCAAGAGGTCTCAATTTTGGTCGTATGTGGCAAAATGGCCAGCTTGTATGTAGTACTGTACAAGAGGGTTTAATCCGTTTGCGGGAAATTGAAACGCAATAAATTTATCTATAAAGCAAAGCCATCTCAGTAGATGGCTTTTTTATTTTTAATGGGAATGATGTGACAAAAAATTGCTCGAATGAAAAGCAAGCTCATGTCATATTGTAAATAGATATGCCAACTGAAAAAAATAATGCTGATATGAACTTAAATACACAAATTCTGATTGCCGCCATTTTAGGTTTAGCCTTTGGTTTTCTACTCACAATGTATCCAGACACAGCTTTTGTAAAACATAGTTTATATGGGCTTGGAATATTAAGTAGTGTTTTTATTGGGCTCCTTAAAATGCTTTTAGTGCCTTTAATTTTTAGTTCGATCGTTGTAGGTGTATCCAATCTACAAGCAGGCGGACAGTTAGGGCCAGTCTGGAAAATCACATTTTTATGCTGTTTAACCACAACGACTTTAGCCTTAATTTTAGGCATCAGTTGTGCTCATTTATTTGAAGTTGGGCGTGGCATAGATATTTCTATTTTCCAGACATCCATGCAAAATTATCAGGCACCAGATAGTTTGAACCCTGCCAGTTTTTTCACGAATTTTATTCAAAATACTTTAATCAACCCATTTAAAGCTTTTAGTGATGGTAACGTTTTAGCCGTTGTGGTCTTTGCTTTATTCGTCGGTGTCGCTTTGGTACAGGGTGGGGAACGTTTCAAAAGTATTCGTTTATTGAGTCATCAGTTTTTTGAAATGATGATGCTGCTCGTTGGCTGGGTCATGAAATTAGCGCCTTTGGGTATTTTTGCTTTATTAGCAAAACTAATGGCAACGGAAGACATTTCAGTATTAAGTCGTTTGGCTGAGTTTGCAGTCGTTGTAACAGGTACAACCATTTTCCATGGCGCTGTTGTTTTACCACTATTACTTTGGATTTTTGGTCGCATGAGCCCTTGGACTTTTTTCAAAGGGACACGTACAGCGTTAATTACAGCATTTGCAACCAGTTCTAGCTCTGCCACGATGCCACTTAGCATGAAGTGTGCACAAGAAAATTTAGGTGTGCGCCCTCAAACAGCGGGGTTTGTAATTCCTTTAGGCACGCAGCTTAATATGGATGGTACTGCTTTATACGAGGCGGCAGCTGCACTCTTTGTAGCAAATTTGGTGGGGCTAGATTTAAACCTGACACAGCAAATTATTGTGTGTTTAACAGCAATGATTGCATCACTTGGTGCACCTGGAATCCCGAGTGCGGGCATGGTGACTATGATTATGGTTTTACAATCGGTAGGTTTACCAGCTGAAGCAATTGCCATTTTACTGCCAATTGATCGTCTATTAGATACGGTAAGAACAGTAGTAAATGTGCAAGGGGATATGATGATTAGTGTGGTTGTAGATCGTTATACAAAAGATAAAGATATCAGTGTCTAATATCTCGAAATAAAAAAAGCAGGATTTAAAATCCTGCTTTTTTTATTTTTAAGCAGCTTGAAGCTCTGCTCTTTTTGCTGCTGGAGATTGCGATAAATAGCTAACCGCATCTTCAGTGCTACCTTCTTTGACTGGATCATACCAAGGCATGAGGTAATCAATTTGTTGTGAAATAAGCCAAATTGGGTTTGGTAGAACCTGATTATCTTTTCGGCTAATTTTGTACCATTCTAAAGCAACCCACACTGGGAAAAATCTAGATTTAGCCGCTTCTGAAAAGCGTGGATCTTGTTTCATGATGTGTGCAGCGCCATCTACCCATAAACCAAGTACCAGCACAATCACTGCAAGGCTTAAATAGTAGCGCGGAATATAGCCGCCACCAAGATGACGATATAAATCAAAGGCTACGGTACGGTGTTCGATTTCTTCTGAACCATGCCATTTCACCAGATCAACCATTTCAGGGTCAGCGCCTAATTCTTCCCAACGCTTGTTATATAGAGCATATTTACCTAATACACAGGTCATATGTTCAACAGTGGCAACAACGCCTAAACGGAATAAATCCCATTGGCCTTGTAAGAAATTTGGAACTTCTTTATCAAAAGGCTTATCTGCCAAAGCTATCGTAAATAAATAGTTCATGATGTCCAGATTTCTCTGGATATCAATATTACGTACGTTTAAATATTCTTTGTTTGCAGAGGTGTGTGCATTAGCATGCATAGCTTCCTGACGGATAAATGCTTGTACATCCTGCTTGAGTTTTTCATCTGTGATTTGCGGTAAAACCTTGTTGTACAAACGACAAAACCAGAACTCACCAGCAGGCAAAATGTTATTAATTTCATTAATAAAATAACTTGCGAAAGGCTGATTAGGAATCCAGTCGACAGGGGTATCTTTCCAGTCAAATTTTACTTTACGTGGAAGAATTTTATAATCAATAGAAGAACCTAAAGCCTTGTTCTTCAAAAAAGATAACAATTTCATCATTTAGTCCTGATTTTTAACTCGATGAAGTTATAACGAGTATAAAAAAAGCCCCTACATTTGTGTTTAGCAATAGGGGACAATTGAGTATAAATTTAATGAAGAAATTGTATCTGTGAGGATAATTTAGCTTTCAGCATCCTCATCTGTCGCTTCAGGGATTGAATCGACATCAAATTCTGGCTGTTGATCTAGTGTGAAATGTAGACGCCCTGCCATAACACTTGCTAGCTCTTCTAAGCCTATTTTGTGAAGTGAAGAGAAAAGCTGAATAGAAAAATCAAGCTTCATTTTTTTAAGTTGCTGTTTAACTTCAAGCAATACTTTATTTGCAGGGCCGCGATTAAGTTTATCTGCTTTTGTTAATAGAATATGAACAAATAGATGACGTGAATAAGCCCACTCTAGCATCATCAGGTCGAAATGCTGTAGAGGATGGCGAATATCCATAAGTAGCACTAAGCCTTGTAAGCTTTGGCGGTGGATTAGATAGTTTTCTAATTCTTTTTGCCACACCTTTTTCATATCTTCAGGTACAGCTGCATAACCGTAACCTGGAAGATCGACTAAACGCTGATCGGGATTGCCTAGACTAAAGAAGTTAATCATCTGAGTACGGCCAGGTTTTTTAGAGGCGCGTGCTAGTTGTTTCTGATTGGTTAATGCATTAATCGCACTAGACTTACCAGCATTTGAGCGTCCTGCAAAAGCAATCTCGTAGCCAGTATCTTCAACACAAAGTGCCAATTTAGGTGCACTCATTAGAAACTCAGCTTGGCGCAACCAGTTTAATGATTGCACAGCATATGCTGTGATCGCCGGATCTGGTGCTTTTTCATAGCTGATCTTTTGCTTGGGTGCGAGTCTGGCTTTGGTGTCTTTCGATTTTTCACTACGACGCATAAAAAATAACTTTTTAAATGAGAGGGCTCGCGCCTAGTATAAAGGAGCTTGGGTCTTCTTGCTAATTTTCAATAAATTTACCCCATAAAGGATATTTATTAAATTTGCAAAAAAGCGATAAGAGAGTCAGACGGGGTAGACTTTGACTGCTGCAAAACCTCTCCGAGTGTGTATTGGTCTAGGCTTTGATAAAAGCTTTCTAGAGCTTGGTCAAGAATACCTTTTAGACCACAGTGAGCGCGTAGCACACAAGGCGGTGTATTGCATTCAACAATTTGATTGTCGCCCTGCAATATTCGAACAATTGAACCTAAATTTGAATTAAGTGCATCTGGATTTAAGCGAATTCCACCGCCTTTACCGCGAATGGTAATAATCCATTCTTGTTTGCCCATAAAGTGAACAACTTTAACCAGATGGTTTTGTGAAACATGCAAATCTTTCGCGATTTCTGCAATCGTGTAGGGTGCATCACTTGGGCGTGCAACATACATTAATAGTCGTAATGCATAATCGGTAAATTTATTAAGCTGCATGATCACCAAAAATGGAAGAGAACAAAAGGATGATCATCTTAGCCTGAAAGTCTAAATAAGAAAACTTTCAGGCAAGAGGTTTTTATATTAGAGCGTTAAAGGAGCTGAAACCTGTACTTGATCGCCAACTCTATAATGTTCGAGCAAGATATTTGAAACTGAGAATTCAGTATGGTTTTCTTCAGGCTGAACTTCAAAATGATATGAGTTGTTTTCCTGAGCTTCTGTAAATTTAAAAGCTTTTGGCTGTTCAAGCTGTTGCTCTGGAACTTGTACTTTTACCGAAATAAAAGCATTTGCAGGACTAGTTAGTACGTCCTCATGATCAGTTGCTTTTAAAGTGAAGCGTTTGCCAGATTCAAGAGGGTCAATTTGTGTAATTTCAAATGGACGCCAGCCAGCCCATCCACCTTTTAAGCTTTCAAGTTGTTCATATTTTTGTTTTTCAACGCCAATCAAGATATCTGCTAATTGTAGATAAGCCTGTTTCCACGCTTCAATAAGCTCGGACTCAAATGGAACGTTGAGTACTTCACTAATTGAATGAAGTAGATTGTCACCAACAATTGCATATTGATCTGGCTGAATATCCAAGCTCACATGTTTAGTGGTGATGCGTTCAACAGCTTTAGCTAGAACCGTAGGGTTCTCGATGTTTTCTGCATATGCAAGAACTGCGGCTGCAAGCGCGCGCGGCTGACGTAAGCTGGTTTGGTCATCTAAGTTAAAAACATTTTTTAATTCAGGATTGTTATTAAGCATACGCTTATAAAAGTATGTAGTCAGCGTAACACCGTGTTCACGTAAAACAGGTACAGTAGATTTAACAAGTTCAATTTGTTGTGGAGTCATGGCTAGACCTTATTTATCTGGCTATATAAGATGTATTTAAAATACATCTTTAAAAAAGTAATGGCAATAGCTTTTTAATAAAAACCATAAAAAAATTAGGGAATATAAAATTCCCTAATTCAAAAGTGATATATCTCTAAGAAAATTACTTGCCAAAAAGTGAACCAAGCAGACCTCTCACTAATTTTTGGCCTGTACTTCCTCCTAAACTTCGTGCAGCACTTTTTGCAAAAGTACCAACAATATCTTGCGTAAGCTTAGCTCGTTCACGTGCTGCTCGTTCTTCTTCTTTTAGTTGCTCGCGTGCTAAACGTTCTTGTTCCTTTGCTTGTTGTTTGGCTAAAGTTTCTTGCTCTTTTTGTTGCTGCTTGGCAAGTTCAGTATTTTGTTGTTGCTGTTCTCGTTCAGCGACTTTACTTTGTAGCATTTCATAGGCGCTATCACGGTCTACAGCCTGTTCATAAATGCCAGCAATAATACTTTGTGAGATTAAAGCTTGACGCTCTTCTGGAGTAATGGGTGTAAATGAAGAGTAAGGAGGCATTACCCAGCCACGTTCTACAATTTGTGGTGTTCCTTGTTCATCAAGACAGCTAATGAGTGCTTCACCGACACCAAGTTCGGTAATTGCTTCATCAACTTTAAATCCTGGATTGGCACGGAAAGTATCAGCTGCAGTTTTTACTGCTTTTTGGTCTTTAGGTGTAAATGCACGTAGGGCATGTTGAACGCGATTACCAAGCTGACCAAGAACACTTTCTGGTAAATCGAGTGGGTTCTGAGTAATAAAATAGATGCCAATACCTTTAGAGCGAATTAAGCGTACAACTTGTTCAATCTTGTCTTGGAGTGCTTGGCTGGCATTGTCAAACAGTAAGTGTGCTTCATCAAAGAAAAACACAAGCTTAGGTTTATCTATGTCACCAACTTCTGGAAGTTGTTCAAATAGTTCTGAAAGCATCCATAAAAGGAAAGTGGCATATAGCTTAGGTGTATTCATGAGCTTGTCAGCCGCAAGAATATTAATGTAGCCATGCCCATTTGCATCGGTTTGAATAAAATCTAAAATATTTAAAGCAGGTTCACCAAAAAATTGCTCTCCACCTTGGTCGGCAAGGGCTAGTAAATTGCGCTGAATAGCGCCTAAGCTCGCTGGAGATAAATTGCCATATTCTGCTTTAAACTCGGCTGCATGTTCACTCACAAAAGTGATCATGGCTTTTAAATCTTTAAAATCTACTAATAGTAAACCTTGGTCATCGGCAATACGGAAAACTGCTGCCAAAACGCCTTCTTGTGTATCGTTTAAGTTGAGCATGCGAGCCAGCAAAATTGGCCCAATCTCAGAAATGGTGGTACGAATAGGGTGGCCTTGTTGGCCGAATAGATCCCAAAAAACGACGGGATTGGCTGCGAAAGGAGCGCTATCAATCTGCAAAAGCTTTAGTCGTTCATTAAATTTATCTGAAGCTTCTCCCGCTTTTGCGAGACTTGAAACATCACCTTTAGCATCGGCAAGAAATACCGGTACACCAATTCGAGAGAAACTCTCTGCTAGAACTTTTAACGTAACTGTTTTACCTGTACCCGTGGCGCCTGCAATAAGTCCGTGGCGGTTGGCAAACTGGGAAAGTAAAACAATTTCTTTTGACGTGTCATTAATATTTTTAGCAATAACAATCGGTGTACCCATATATTTTTATCCTTTGGTTCGAGTCACTATAATGTTGTCGTTTTACAGATGTTTTAGTGCATTTTCGATATCTTGTATTAAATCTTGCGGATCTTCTAGTCCTATACAGAAGCGAACCAATAATCCTTGTTGTAAATGTGTATTCTCAAGTTTTCTCATCATTTTTAAATCATAAAGCATGATTAAGCTAACTGGTCCTCCCCAGCTAAAACCGAGCTTAAATAATGCTAATGCATCGCAGAAACGACGTACTGCTGTAATGTCATATTCAGGTTTGAAAATAACACTGACTAGACCAGCACTTTGACCATCTGTGCAGATTTCTTGCCAATATTGATGGCCAGGGGCAGTGCTATCACTTGGGTGTAGCACTTGTGCAAATTGAGGTTGGTCTTTTAGCCACTTAAGTAAAGTTTGGGCATTGGCTGACTGTTGTTCATAGCGTAAAGACATATGAGCAAGACTGCGTTGAATTTGAGCTGCATCATCTCCTGAAACAGCAATACCTAAAGTGGCATGTGTACGGAACAGGCGATGATGGAGTTTATCATTACGAGTTACAATGCTGCCCATTAAAATGTCACCGCCACCGCTCGGATATTTGGTGAGCGCATGAACGGTTAAATCGACTGATAGATGTTCATCAGAAAAATTAAAAGCATTAAACGCAAGCCCAGCTCCCCAAGTGTTATCTAGGGCTGTTAATACACCGTGTTTTTTGGCTTTTTTGACTAGATTCTTAAGATCAGGAAATTCTAGAGTAACTGAGCCTGCTGCCTCTAACCACAATAGTTTACTTCTTTCAGTTGGTTGAAAACTTGAAGCATCAATCGGGTTATATACTTTAACAATAACGCCATATTGATTTTGCAGATGATTTAAATGCTCAAGGTTTGGTCCATAAATGTTGTCTGGTACCCATACTTCATCATGAGTGCTTAAAAATGCTGAATTCACAACATTAATTGCTGATAAGCCACTTGGTGCAAGCAAACAATGCAACCCACCTTCAATTTGCGCAATATTGTCGCCTAAGGTGAAGGTGGTGGGGGTGCCATGCGTTCCATAACTATAGTCGTAATCGTCCGTCCAATGGCGGTCAAAAAGGTGCGAAGTCGATTTAAAAATAATAGTGGATGCACGAAATAAGGGTGGTTGGACTGTTTCAATAAATTGCGGAGCCTTTCTTGGGGCATGAATGAGGCGAGTCTGGAAGTCGTTATGCTTTTTCATAGTGCGTTGCATTTTAGATAATAAAGTTAGATTAAGAGAAATTTAGATTCTTCGCTAGATTTACGAAGTTTTATAAGACGTTTCGTTACAGTAGACTCATAAAATAAAAACTTGGCTTTATTTTTGCAAAGACCACTACAACATTCTAACAACAATAGGTTTAAGCGCATGAAGTCGCATTTACGTGTTCACTATTTTCAACATATCGCGGGTGAGGGTTTTGGGAGTTGTTATTCATTTTTGAAAGCTCACCACGCGACAATTAGCTCTACAGAGTTTTTTGCACTTCCAGTTGATCGGTCCCTCGAAATAGAAGCTTTACCCCAAATTGAAGAGGTTGATTTGTTATTGGTCATGGGTGGAACCATGAGTGTAAATGATGAGGCGAATTTTCCATGGCTCAAAATAGAAAAGAGGTGGTTGCGCCGTTACTTAGCAGCAGGAAAACCAGCTATTGGTCTTTGCTTGGGAGGGCAGTTAATTGCTAATGCGTTGGGTGCGGCGGTGAGTCGTAATCGCTATCAGGAGCTTGGATGGTCAACTGTTCAGCGAGTGGCAAATTTACCTCAAGAAAGTTTTCCATTACCAGAGAAAATAAAGGTTATGCAGTGGCATAGTGAGACCTTTGAAATACCTAAAGGCGCTATACACTTGGCTCAAAGTCCGGCTTGCCGCAATCAGATGTATCAGATTGGAAAAAATGTGCTGGGTTTTCAGTTCCATCCAGAGATGACCCCAGCAACTTTAGCGCTTTTACTTGAAGATGAAGAAGAGTTATCTATTTTTGATGGAGAATATGTTCAATCTACGCGTGAACTACACTATTCCGAAGCACAAAAATTTGAGCAAGGTAATCAACTCCTAAATAAAGCGATTGAATTTGTAATAAGTGCCTAGATGAACTCTCAATGCTCGATTAAAGTAGGTTTTATAGAGAAAATAGAAAAAGAGAATTGCATAAGACTTAAACAATCGTTATAATGAGCGACCCTCAAGAGGAGGGGCATTTGCTGCGAAGAAAGTGGTAAATGTGCATTACAGTCGTGGCATCGATCATGACCTTAGTGATTTTCACTGCCTTTGACACTTACCGATAGGTGAGATGCGTCAAGGGTGATTCTTTATATGTTTGGCTTGGAGTTTACTGGTATGTCTAACCAGAGAATTCGTATCCGTTTGAAGTCTTTTGATCATCGTCTGATTGATCAATCTGCTCAAGAGATCGTAGAAACCGCTAAGCGTACTGGCGCACAAGTTTGTGGTCCAATTCCGATGCCTACTCGCATCGAACGCTTCAACGTTCTTACTTCACCGCACGTTAACAAAGATGCGCGTGATCAGTACGAAATCCGCACCTATAAACGTTTGATCGACATCGTTCAACCTACAGATAAAACTGTTGATGCATTGATGAAATTAGATCTTGCGGCTGGTGTTGATGTTCAGATCGCTTTGGGTTAAGGCTTTCGGTTGATTAACTTTCAAGTTAATTAGGCCGCTTTTTTAGAGGTTTATGCACATGGCTATTGGTTTAGTCGGTCGCAAATGTGGTATGACTCGCATCTTTACAGATGCAGGTGTTTCTGTACCTGTTACAGTCATCGAAGTCGATCCAAACCGCATTACGCAAATCAAAACACTTGAAACTGATGGTTATCAAGCTGTTCAAGTAACTACTGGTGAACGTCGCGAATCTCGCGTAACTAACGCTCAGAAAGGTCACTTTGCGAAAGCTGGTGTTGCTGCTGGTCGTTTGGTTAAAGAGTTCCGTGTTACTGAAGCTGAGCTTGAAGGTCGTGAAGTTGGCGGTACTATTGGTGTTGATTTGTTCACAGTTGGTCAAGTTGTTGACGTAACTGGTCAATCAAAAGGTAAAGGTTTCCAAGGTGGTGTTAAGCGTTGGAACTTCCGTACCCAAGACGCTACTCACGGTAACTCAGTTTCTCACCGTGTATTAGGTTCTACAGGTCAAAACCAAACTCCTGGTCGCGTGTTCAAAGGCAAAAAAATGGCTGGTCACTTAGGTGATGAACGCGTAACAGTACAAGGTCTTGAAATCGTATCTATTGACGCTGAACGTTCTGTTTTAGTTGTTAAAGGTGCAATTCCTGGTTCAACTGGCGGTGACGTGATCGTACGTCCTACCATCAAGGCCTGAGGGGAAATACCGTGAATTTGAAAACTGTTTCCGGCTCTGCTGTTGAATTGTCTGAAGTTGCTTTCGGACGTGAATTTAACGAAGCTCTTGTACACCAAGTTGTTACTGCTTATTTAGCAGGTGGTCGTCAAGGTACTCGTGCTCAGAAGTCACGTGCAGACGTTTCTGGCGGTGGTAAAAAACCATTCCGTCAAAAAGGTACTGGTCGTGCTCGTGCGGGTTCTACTCGTAGCCCTATCTGGGTTGGTGGCGGTAAAACTTTTGCTGCTCGTCCACAAGATTGGTCTCAAAAAGTAAACCGCAAAATGTACCGCGGTGCAATGCAATGTATCTTAGCTGAACTTGTTCGCCAAGATCGTCTTGTATTAGTTGAAGAGTTTGCTATTGCAGCTCCAAAAACTAAAGAATTGCTTGCTAAGCTTGGCGATTTAAATGCCGCTCGTGCATTGATCGTTACTGAAGCTGTAGATGAGAACTTATATCTTGCAGCACGCAACCTTCCGCATGTAGATGTGGTGGATGCAACTGCAATCGATCCTGTAAGCTTGATCGCGTTTGATAAAGTTGTGATGTCTGTAGCTGCTGCTAAGAAAATTGAGGTAGAACTCGGATGAACAACGAACGTATCTATCAAGTCCTTAAAGGACCAGTCTTCTCAGAAAAGGCACAAGTTTTAGGTGATACTGTTGGCGTTCAAGTTTTTAAAGTAGATATCAATGCTACTAAACTTGAAGTTAAAAAAGCAGTTGAAAAACTTTTTGGTGTAGAAGTTGTTAAAGTTAACACTACTATTACTAAAGGTAAAACTAAGCGCTTTGGTAAAACATTAGGACGTCGTTCTGATGTTAAAAAAGCATACGTCACCCTGAAAGCCGGCCAAGATGTTGAAATGGCTGACTTGGGCGATACCGCTGAAAGCGCAGCGGAATAAGGACGAAAATTATGCCGATTCAAAAATGTAAGCCAACGTCTCCAGGACGTCGCTTTGTAGAGAAAGTGGTTCATGATCACCTTCACAAAGGCGCGCCTTACTCACCGTTGGTTGAAGCAAAAAAACGTACTGGTGGTCGTAATAATAACGGTCACATTACAACTCGTCACGTTGGTGGTGGTCATAAGCAACACTATCGTATCGTTGACTTTAAACGTAATAAAGACAGCATCCCAGCTGTTGTAGAGCGCATTGAATACGATCCTAACCGTACAGCACATATTGCTTTATTGAAATATGCTGATGGTGAGCGTCGTTATATCATTGCACCTAAAGGCTTACGTGCTGGCGATAAAGTACAATCTGGTAACGATGCTCCAATTCGTCCAGGTAACTGCTTGCCACTTCGTAACATGCCTATCGGTTCTACACTTCATAACGTTGAACTTAAAATTGGTAAGGGTGCGCAATTAGCGCGTTCTGCTGGTGCTTCTGTTCAGTTGTTGGGTCGTGATGGTTCTTACGCGATTGTTCGTCTTCGTTCAGGCGAAATGCGTAAAATTCATGTTGAATGCCGCGCTGTAATTGGTGAAGTTTCTAACCAAGAAAACAACCTTCGTTCATTGGGTAAAGCTGGTGCTGCGCGCTGGCGTGGTGTTCGTCCTACCGTACGTGGTATGGCGATGAACCCAGTTGATCACCCGCACGGTGGTGGTGAAGGGCGTAATAAAGGTATTCAACCTGTAAGCCCATGGGGTCAAAAAGCTAAAGGGTACAAGACACGTACCAATAAGCGTACGACTAAGATGATTATTCGCGACCGTCGCGTCAAGTAAAGGAATCTGACTAATGCCTCGTTCTCTGAAAAAAGGCCCATTCGTCGATGCGCACTTGTTCGCTAAGGTTGAAGCGGCTGTTGCTAGTAACTCTCGCAAGCCGATTAAAACTTGGTCTCGTCGTTCGATGATCCTTCCGGATTTTGTTGGTTTAACAATTTCTGTTCATAATGGTCGTAATCACGTTCCAGTAATTGTTACTGAGCATATGGTTGGTCATAAACTCGGTGAATTCGCGCCAACTCGTACCTATCGTGGTCACGGTGTTGACAAGAAGTCTAAACGTTAATAGGTGTCATGATGGAAGTAACTGCTAAATTACGCGGTGCCGCTATCTCGGCACAAAAGGCACGTTTGGTTGCAGATCTTATTCGCGGCAAATCTGTTGCGCATGCTTTAAATATCTTAAACTTCAGCAATAAAAAAGCTGCTGTTTTAGTAAAAAAAGCATTGGAATCTGCGATTGCAAACGCTGAACACAATAACAGTTTAGATGTTGACGATCTTAAAGTTTCTACGATTTACGTTGATGAAGGTGTTAGCCTTAAACGTATTATGCCACGTGCTAAAGGCCGTGCAGATCGTATTACGAAGCGTACTTGTCACATCACCGTTAAGGTAGGGGTTTGATATGGGTCAGAAGGTTCATCCAATCGGTATCCGCCTAGGTGTTGTGAAACGTCATAACGCTAACTGGTATGCGAGTCCGAAACAATACGCTGAATACTTGCTTAAAGATCTTCAAGTTCGTGAGTTTTTAACTAAAAAACTTAAGAATGCGATGATCAGCAACATTCTTATCGAACGTCCATCAGGCGCTGCTAAAGTAACTATTAGCACAGCTCGTCCTGGTATCGTAATCGGTAAAAAAGGCGAAGATATTGAGAAATTACAGCGCGAACTTACCAGCATTATGGGTGTTCCTGCGCAAGTAAGTATCAATGAAATTGATCGCCCAGACTTAGATGCGCGTTTAGTTGCTGAAGCAATCGCTTCTCAATTAGAAAAGCGTGTAATGTTCCGTCGTGCTATGAAGCGTGCGGTTCAAAACACTATGCGTGCTGGTGCTAAAGGTATCAAAGTTGAAGTGTCTGGCCGTTTAGGTGGTGCAGAGATTGCTCGTACAGAATGGTATCGTGAAGGTCGTGTACCTTTACATACATTACGTGCAGACATTGACTATGCTACTGTGCGTGCAGAAACAACTTACGGTACGATTGGTGTTAAAGTTTGGATTTTCCGTGGTGAGATTTTAGGTGGCATGAAACAAGTCATGAACCCAGCTCCTGCTGAAGATCGTCCAGCTAAACGTGGTCGTGGTCGTGGTGAAGGTCAAGAGCGTCGTGGTCGTCGCGGTGACCGTGCTGCTGACAAGGGAGAATAATCCATGTTGCAACCTAAACGTACCAAATTCCGTAAGGTGCACAAAGGCCGTAATACTGGTCTAGCGCATCGTGGTAGTACAGTATCATTTGGTTCGATTGCAATTAAAGCAACTGAACGTGGTCGTATGACTGCGCGTCAGATTGAAGCTGCACGTCGTACTATTAGCCGCCGTATTAAGCGTGGTGGTAAAATCTTTATTCGCGTATTCCCGGATAAGCCGATTACTCAAAAGCCTCTTGAAGTGCGTATGGGTAAAGGTAAGGGTAGCGTGGAATACTGGGTTTGCCAGATCCAACCAGGCAAGATCCTGTACGAAATTGAAGGTGTGAACGAAGAATTAGCGCGTGAAGCATTTGCTTTAGCTGCTGCTAAACTTCCGTTTAAAACCACTATCGTGACTCGGACGGTAATGTAATGAAAACTAAAGATTTACGTGAAAAGTCGGTAGAAGAGTTGAAAGCTTTGCTTGATGAGCAACAGCTTAACCAATTCCGTCTTCGTATGGCGAAAGCAACTGGTCAGTTGGGTAAATCGCACGAAGTGCAAGTTGCTCGTAAGACAATTGCTCGTATTAAGACACTCCTTACCGAAAAACAGGGGAACGGACAATGAGTGAAAAAACAGTCCGCACGTTAACCGGCAAAGTCGTAAGTGACAAAATGGATAAATCTATTGTTGTTCTTATTGAACGCCGCGTTCAACACCCGTTGTATGGCAAGTCAATTCGCCGTTCAACTAAGTTACACGCTCATGATGAGAATAACGTCGCTAAAATTGGTGATGTTGTGACAATCAAAGAAAGCCGCCCAATTTCTAAAACTAAAGCTTGGACTTTAGTGGAAGTAGTTGAAGCAGCTGCTGAGTAATTCGACGTTCTTGTTGCATCATCGGTCAATTTCGAGTACTCTTTGAGCCTTTCGAAATTGTGACCGGTGATGCTCGGTTTTGGAGTAGGGCAATGATTCAAACCGAAACTATGCTCGACGTAGCAGACAACAGTGGTGCTCGCCGCGTACAATGTATTAAAGTACTTGGTGGTTCACATCGTCGTTATGCTTCTGTTGGCGACATTATTAAAGTTACTGTAAAAGAAGCAATCCCACGCGCACGTGTTAAAAAAGGTGACGTGATGAATGCGGTTGTAGTTCGTACTAAATTCGGCATTCGTCGTCCAGATGGTTCTGTGATCCGTTTTGATGATAATGCTGCAGTTATCCTGAACAACAACAAAGCTCCGATTGCTACTCGTATCTTCGGACCAGTGACTCGTGAACTTCGTACTGAACAGTTCATGAAAATCATTTCATTGGCTCCTGAAGTTCTATAAGAGGCAATCATGGCTAAGATTAAAAAAGGCGATCAAGTTATCGTGATCGCAGGTAAAGAAAAAGGCAAACAGGGTACTGTATTGTCTGTTTCTGAAGACCGCGTTAAGGTTGAAGGCCTTAACTTAGTGAAGAAGCATCAAAAGCCGAATCGTGTAACTGGCGCTGAAGGCGGTATTGTTACTCAAGAAGCTTCGCTTCATATTTCAAACGTGGCAATTTTAAATGCTACAACCCAGAAGGCTGACCGTGTTGGTTACCAAGTGATTGATGGCGTGAAAACTCGCGTTTATAAATCAAATGGTGAATCAGTGGCGGTAGCGAAGTAATAGGTTGAATAGGCGATGGCCAGACTTAAAGCACGTTACAATGATGAACTTAAAGCAAAGTTAAAAGAAGAACTTAGCGTTAAGAACGTGATGGAAATTCCACGCATCACAAAAATCACCCTAAACATGGGTGTAGGCGCAGCTGCAACTGATAAGAAATTATTAGATGGTGCTGTAGTCGACATGCAGTTAATTGCTGGTCAAAAACCAGTAATTACACTTGCTCGTAAATCTATCGCAGGTTTTAAAATCCGTGATGGATGGCCGATTGGTTGTAAAGTTACTTTACGTGGCGACCAAATGTACGAATTCTTGGATCGTTTGATCTCAATCGCAATCCCTCGTATCCGTGACTTCCGTGGTTTCTCTTCGAAATCATTTGATGGTCGTGGTAACTACTCAATGGGTTTGAAAGAGCAAATCGTTTTCCCTGAAATCGATTTCGATAAGATTGATCGTATTCGTGGTATGGATATTACTATTACTACGACTGCTCGCACCGATGACGAAGGCCGTGCGCTTATGCGTGCATTCGGCTTCCCGTTCAAATAAGAGGTCGATATGGCTAAGAAAGGTATGATTAATCGCGAATTGAAACGCGAAAAAACAGTTGCGAAATACGCTGCAAAACGTGCTGAATTAAAAGCTACTATTGCAAACGTAAACGCAAGTGAAGAAGAGCGTTTCGAAGCGACGTTAAAGTTACAGGCATTGCCACGTAATGCATCTCCGGTGCGTCTTCGTAACCGTTGTGGTTTAACTGGTCGTCCTCATGGTTACTTCCGTAAGTTCGGTTTAAGCCGTAACAAATTACGTGAAACAGTAATGCAGGGTGATGTACCAGGCGTTGTTAAGGCAAGCTGGTAAGGAGCGACTAAATGAGTATGCAAGATACCGTTGCCGACATGCTAACACGTGTTCGTAACGCACAAATGGCTAAGAAACAAACTGTTTCTATGCCTTCTTCTAAGTTGAAAGTTGCAATTGCAAACGTTCTTCAACAAGAAGGTTATATTTCAAATGTAGAAGTTGCTCAAGAAGAGACAAAATCTACTTTGACAATTACTTTAAAATATTTCGAAGGCAAACCAGTTATCGAAGTGGTTAAGCGCGTAAGCCGTCCAGGTCTTCGCCAATACCGCGGTAAAGATAAACTTCCAAGCGTTAAGCAAGGTTTAGGTATTGCAATTGTTTCTACAAGCAAAGGCATCATGACTGATCGCGCTGCACGTGCTGCGGGCGTTGGTGGTGAAGTTATTGCTTTTGTTTCTTAATAGGTGATTCCTCATGTCTCGTGTGGCTAAAGCCCCAGTAACTGTACCGAATGGTGTAACAGTTACTCAGAACGGCCGGCAGGTCGAAGTGAAAGGCAGCAAAGGTACGTTGTCTTTCAACCTGCATGCGCTGGTCGAGCTAAAACAGGAAGAAGGTAAACTTCAACTTGCTCCAGTTAAAGAATCGAAAGATGCTTGGATGCAAGCTGGTACTGCTCGCGCTGTATTGAATAACCTTGTAAAAGGGGTTAGCGAAGGCTTCGAACGTAAGTTGCAGCTAGTTGGTGTTGGTTATAAAGCTGCGGTTAAGGGTACTGTTGTAAACCTTAACCTTGGTTTTTCACACCCAATTGACTACGCTTTACCTGAAAGTGTAACAGCGGAAACTCCAACTGCAACTGAAATCATTTTGAAATCAGCAAACAAGCAGTTGTTAGGTCAAGTAGCGGCAGAAATCCGTGCGTATCGTTCTCCTGAACCATATAAAGGTAAAGGTGTTCGTTATTCGGATGAAGTCATTCTTCGTAAAGAAGCTAAGAAGAAATAAGGCGCGAGGTTCTTATGAACGAAAAGAAACAAACCCGTTTGCGTCGTGCGAAAAGCACACGCTTGCACATCCGTGCATTGGGTGCGACTCGTTTGTGTGTAAACCGCACTCCGCGTCACATCTATGCTCAAGTTATTTCAGCAGATGGTGGCAAAGTTTTAGCACAAGCTTCAACTTTGGATGCATCTTTACGTAGCGGTACTACAGGTAATGTAGATGCTGCTACTAAAGTAGGTGCTTTAATCGCAGAGCGCGCGAAAGCAGCTGGTGTAACTAAAGTTGCATTTGACCGTTCTGGTTTTAAATATCATGGTCGTATCAAAGCCTTGGCTGATGCTGCTCGTGAAAACGGCTTGGAGTTCTAATCATGGCTAAAGTTGAACAAAACGAAGGTCTTGTTGAAAAGCTGGTTGCCGTTGATCGTGTAGCCAAAGTTGTCAAGGGCGGTCGTATCTTCTCTTTCACAGCATTAACTGTTGTGGGTGATGGTAATGGTCGTGTTGGTTTTGGTCGTGGTAAAGCACGTGAAGTTCCAGCTGCTATTTCTAAAGCACTTGAAGCTGCACGTCGCAACATGATTACTGTAGACCTTGCTGGTACTACTTTACAACACCCTGTGAATGCTCGTCATGGTGCAAGCCGTGTATATATGCAACCTGCCTCTGAAGGTACTGGCGTAATCGCTGGTGGCGCAATGCGTGCCGTTCTAGAAGCTGCAGGCGTGCATAACGTACTTGCTAAATGTTATGGTTCTAC
The DNA here is from genome assembly GCF_054823985.1 of Acinetobacter sp. GN11. NCBI lineage: Bacteria > Pseudomonadati > Pseudomonadota > Gammaproteobacteria > Moraxellales > Moraxellaceae > Acinetobacter > Acinetobacter sp. GN11. The sequence goes on from NZ_JRVL01000024.1 coordinate 31,545, forward strand.
TAATGCTGCAAACGTAGTAAACGCAACTTTCAAAGGTTTGCGTGATATGACTTCTCCTGAGAAAGTCGCTGCGAAACGTGGTAAATCAGTAGCAGAAATTCAAGGGTAATCAATCATGAAAACGATTAAAGTTACCCAGACTAAATCTTCTTCACATCGCTTGAAAAATCACAAGCTTTGCTTACAAGGTTTAGGTCTGCGTCGTATTGGTCATACTGTAGAAGTGCAAGATACGCCTTCTAACCGTGGTATGGTCAACAAAGTCTACTATATGGTTAGTGTAGAGGAATAAGCCATGACTCTGCGTTTAAATGAGCTTGCGCCTGCAGAAGGTGCAAAACGTGAAAACCGTCGTTTAGGCCGTGGTATCGGTTCTGGCGTTGGTAAGACCGGTGGCCGTGGTGTCAAAGGTCAAAAATCACGTAAAAGTGGTGGCGTTCGTCCAGGCTTTGAAGGCGGTCAAACAGCGATTTATCGTCGTTTACCTAAATTCGGTTTCACTAGCCAAATCGCTTTAAAAACTGCTGAAGTACGTTTATCTGAGTTAAGCAAAGTTGAAGGCGACATCGTTAGCCTAGAAACTTTGAAAGCTGCGAATGTTGTTCGTCGTGACCAAATTCGTGCTCGTATCGTACTTTCTGGTGAAATCACTCGTGCATTCACTGTTCAAGGTGTTGCATTGACTAAAGGCGCTAAAGCTGCGATTGAAGCAGCTGGCGGCAAAGTCGAGGAGTAATCTCGAGTGTCTATGTCTCCTAGTTCTTCAGGTCATGTCAACATGATGAAAGGTCAGCCATTTCACGTGAAATATCGTGAAATTATTCGCCGGATGAGTTTTCTAATCGGTGCATTGCTGGTCTTTCGACTAGGAGCGCATATTCCAGTACCAGGCATTAATAATGCTGCGTTAGAAAATTTATTTCATGCGAACCAAGGAACTATTCTTGGGCTATTCAATATGTTTTCTGGCGGTGCTTTAGAGCGAATGTCTATTCTTGCTTTAGGAATTATGCCTTACATTTCTGCGTCAATTATTGTGCAGTTAATGTCTACGGTAATTCCTTCACTAGAAGCCTTGAAAAAGGAAGGTGAGCAAGGTAAGCGTAAAATTAATCAGTATACGCGTCAGGGTACATTATTGCTTGCAGTGGTTCAGGCGGTTGGTATGTGCGCAGGTTTGATTGGTCAGGGTATTACTCTGTCAGTTGGTCTTGAGTTTTACGTACCAGCAGTTACATCACTTGTCGCTGGAACTATGTTCTTAATGTGGCTAGGTGAACAAATCACTGAAAGAGGTATTGGTAACGGTATCTCAATGATTATTTTTGCTGGTATTGTCTCTGGTTTGCCTAAATTAATTATGCAATCAGTTTCATCAGTAGATAATGGTCAGACAAGCTTAATTGGTCTTGTGATCTTTGGTCTTTTGTCTGTAGGTGTGTTGGCTGCGATTGTGTTTATTGAAAAAGCACAACGTCGTATTCCAGTAAACTATGCACAAAAGCAGCAAGGTCGTCGTATATTTACAGCACAGCAGACACATTTGCCATTGAAAATTAATATGGCTGGTGTGATTCCTGCGATTTTTGCAAGTTCTTTACTATTGTTCCCAGCGAGTCTTGGTCAATGGGTAGGAAGTGCAGATGCAAATGCTGGATTAATTAAGCGTAGCTTACAAGATTTAGCTTTAGTATTGTCGCCTGGACAGCCTTTGTATTTGGTGCTCTTTGGTGCGTTAATTATCTTTTTCTGTTACTTTTATACGGCTTTAGTATTTAGCCCTAAGGAAGTATCAGAAAATCTAAAACGCAGCGGAGCTTATGTGCCTGGTATTCGCCCAGGTGAGCAAACTGCTCGTTACTTAGATCATATTCTTAATCGTTTGACGTTTATTGGTGCGATTTATATTACGGTCATTTGTTTAATGCCAATGATTCTACAAAGTTCTTTTGGAATCCCATTTTCTTTGGGTGGTACATCATTACTAATCGTAGTTGTCGTTGTTATGGACTTTATGGCTCAGCTACAAGCGCACTTAACATCTCATCAATATGATAATCAAACATTAATGAGAAAAACGACTGCTCATCCTAAGGGATAAGCGCACTTAGAGGTTTCATCATGAAAGTACAAGCTTCTGTAAAGAAAATTTGTGGTAGCTGTAAAGTTATCCGTCGTAATGGGGTTATTCGCGTAATTTGTAGCGCAGAACCTCGTCATAAGCAGCGTCAAGGTTAATCTAATCAAGACCTGTTGATTTCAGTAGGCGAATTGGGTTAATATCCGCCCCTCAAGATTTTGTGGGGCGGTTGATTATCTCTACTGCCTTTTTGGAGAAAGTGAATGGCTCGTATTGCCGGTGTAAACATTCCGGATAACAAGCATGCTGTTATCTCCCTCACTTACATCTTTGGTGTCGGTCGCCATACTGCTAAGAATATCTTAACAGCAGTTGGTATTACTGAAACTACTAAGATCCGTGAGTTGGACGATGCTCAGCTTGATGCGATTCGTGCAGAAGTTGCTAAGGTTCCTACCGAAGGTGACTTACGTCGCGAAATTTCCATGAACATTAAACGTTTAATGGATTTGGGTTGCTATCGCGGCCTTCGCCATCGTCGCAGCTTGCCTGTCCGTGGTCAACGCACCAAAACTAACGCACGTACCCGTAAAGGTCCGCGCAAACCGATTAAAAAGTAAGATTTCTGGAAGCTAAAAGATGGCTAAAGATACTCGCACACGCAAGAAGGTCACCCGTACCGTCTCTGAAGGTGTTGCACACATTCACGCTTCTTTTAATAACACCATTGTTACGATTACTGATCGTCAAGGTAATGCATTGGCTTGGGCTACCTCTGGTGGACAAGGCTTCCGTGGTTCACGTAAATCAACTCCGTTTGCTGCTCAGGTAGCTGCTGAAGTTGCTGGTAAAGCAGCTTTAGATTACGGTTTGAAAAATCTGGATGTCCTTGTAAAAGGTCCTGGTCCAGGTCGTGAGTCTGCGGTTCGTGCATTAGGCGCAGTGGGTTATAAAATTAACAGCATTACCGATGTGACGCCAATTCCTCACAACGGTTGCCGTCCACCTAAAAAACGTCGCGTGTAAGGAGAAACATTCATGGCTCGTTATATTGGTCCAAAATGCAAACTCTCTCGCCGCGAAGGGACAGACCTGCAACTTAAATCTGGCGTTAAACCTTTTGACGTCAAAACTAAAAAAGCTAACAAAGCACCTGGTCAACATGGTCAGGCACGCGGTGGTAAGCAATCTGAGTATTCACTACAATTACGTGAAAAACAAAAAGTCCGTCGTATTTACGGTGTGTTAGAACGTCAATTTAGTAACTACTATAAAGAAGCAGCTCGTGTTAAAGGCGCAACAGGTGAGAACTTGTTGAAATTGCTTGAAAGCCGTCTTGATAACGTTGTTTATCGCATGGGTTTTGGTTCTACACGTGCAGAAGCTCGTCAGTTAGTAAGTCACCGTAGCATTACTTTGAATGGTCGTCGTGTAAACATCGCATCTATTCAAGTTAAAGCTGGTGATGTAATTGCGGTTCACGAAGGTGCTAAACAACAATTGCGTATTAAAAACGCGATTGAGTTAGCTGCACAACGTGGTATTCCAGCTTGGATCGATGTTGATCATTCTAAGCTTGAAGGTACGTTTAAAGCTGCACCAGATCGTGCTGATTTACCTGCTGAAATCAATGAAAGCTTGATTGTAGAATTGTATTCTAAATAATCCTTGAGGTAGCAATAATGACGCGTACTGCAAACGAGTTTCTAACTCCGCAAGCGATCAAGGTCGAAGCGGTTAGCGGGACCTCGGCAAAAGTGATTCTAGAACCTTTAGAGCGTGGTTTTGGCCACACTCTAGGTAATGCTTTACGTCGCATTCTATTGTCTTCTTTACCTGGCGCTGCTGTGGTTGAAGTTGAGATAGAAGGTGTCGAGCACGAGTACAGTACTTTAGAAGGCTTGCAGCAGGACATCGTCGAGCTCTTGCTGAACCTAAAAGGATTGTCTATTAAGCTGTTCGATCAAAATGAAGCATATTTAACATTAGAGAAACAAGGTCCTGGCGAAATTACTGCTGCTGATCTTCGTTTACCTCATAATGTTGAAGTGGTTAACCCAGAACATTTAATTGGTACTTTGAGTGCTTCAGGCTCATTAAAAATGCGCTTGAAGGTTGCTCAAGGTCGTGGTTATGAAACATCTGATTCTCGTTTCCCTGAAGGTGAAACACGTCCTGTTGGTCGTTTGCAATTAGATGCTTCTTATAGCCCGATTAAGCGTGTTTCTTACACCGTTGAAAATGCGCGTGTAGAACAACGTACCGATTTAGATAAACTGGTAATCGACCTTGAGACAAATGGAACGGTTGATCCTGAAGAAGCAATCCGCAAAGCGGCAACAATTTTGCAACAACAAATTGCAATTTTTGTTGATCTTCAGAAAGACCAAACTCCAGTTGCTCAAGAGCCTCGTGAAGAAGTTGACCCAATCTTGCTTCGCCCAGTAGATGATCTAGAGCTTACTGTTCGTTCTGCTAACTGTTTGAAAGCAGAAAATATTTACTACATTGGTGATCTTGTTCAACGTACTGAAGTTGAGTTGTTAAAAACTCCTAACCTTGGTAAAAAATCGTTAACAGAGATCAAAGATGTTTTGGCATCGAAAGGCTTACAACTCGGTATGCGTCTTGAAAACTGGCCACCAGCTAGTCTTCGTATGGACGACCGTTTTGCCTATCGTAGCCGTTAATTAAGTAGGACTATCACCATGCGTCATCGTAATAGTGGTGTGAAATTAGGCCGTACAAGCAGCCATCGTAAAGCGATGTTCCAAAACATGGCTAATTCTTTATTTGAACACGAGTTGATCAAAACAACTGTGCCTAAAGCTAAAGAATTACGTCGTGTTGCTGAGCCTTTAATCACTCTAGCAAAAAACGATACTGTAGCAAATCGTCGTTTAGCATTTGCTCGTACTCGTAATGCTGCAACTGTAGGTAAATTATTTACAGTACTTGGCCCTCGTTACAAAGAACGTAACGGCGGTTATCTACGTGTTCTTAAAGCGGGCTTCCGTGCTGGTGATGCAGCACCGATGGCTTACGTTGAGCTTGTAGATCGTGAAGTGACAACTTCAGCTGAATAATTGATTTTATTCAAAAAAGACCGGTTTTATACCGGTCTTTTTTATTCTTATTAATTGATAAAAATATAAAAATGTCCCCAAGTGACATAAAAAAACGGATAAACGGTCAAACTTGACATTGTGTATTGTCAAAATTGTGCTTTAATAAACTCATATTCTCAACAATGGGTATAAAAATAAAATGGAAAAGCAAGTTGATATTTTAATTATTGGCGCAGGTATTTCAGGAATTGGAATTGCTGCCCATTTGTCAAAAAATTCTCCACAACGCCAATTTGAAATTTTAGAGCGTCGTGAATCTTTTGGTGGAACATGGGATCTTTTCCGTTATCCAGGTATTCGTTCAGACTCAGATATGTCGACATTTGGCTTTAATTTTAAGCCATGGTGTAAAGCGAATGTATTAGCTGATGGTGCTTCTATTAAAGGGTACTTAGGCGAAGTAATTGATGAATATAAGTTAAAAGAAAAAATTCACTTTGGTCATCGTGTGCTTTCTGCTAATTACGATTCTGAATCAAAGAAATGGCAAGTTGTAATTGAAGATGGCAAGAAAAAACAACAGACTTGGATTGCTAATTTTGTTGTAGGGTGTACTGGTTATTATAATTATGATCAAGGATATGCCCCTTCTTTCCCAAATCAAGAAGCATTTAAAGGGCAACTTATTCACCCACAGCATTGGCCTGAAAATTTAGATTATACAGGTAAAAAAGTCGTTATTATTGGTAGTGGCGCAACCGCAATTACTTTAGTACCAGCAATGGCGAAAGGTGGTGCGGGTCATGTAACCATGTTGCAGCGTTCACCTACGTATATTGCTAGTGTACCGTCTATCGACTTCATTTATGAAAAAACACGTAGATTTATGTCTGAAGAAGCAGCTTATAAATTTACTCGTGCACGTAATATTGGTATGCAGCGTGCGATTTATGCATTATCACAGAAACATCCAAAGACTGTACGTCGTTTACTCTTAAAAGCAATTGAAGTGCAATTAAAGGGTAAAGTTGATATGAAGCATTTTACACCTTCATACAATCCTTGGGATCAACGTCTATGTGTAGTGCCTGATGGTGACTTATTTAAGATTTTGCGTGAAGGCAAAGCGAGTGTAGAAACAGATCAAGTTGAGAAATTTACTGAAAAAGGTATTTTACTTAAATCTGGTAAACATCTTGATGCGGATATTGTGATTTCTGCAACTGGTTTGCAAGTTCAAATTATGGGTGGGGTTCAGGCTACTATTGATGGCAAAGCTCTTAATTCATCTGAACATATGCTTTATAACGGCGTTATGTTGAGTGATGTACCAAATATGGCCATGATTATTGGCTATGTAAATGCATCATGGACCCTTAAGGTTGATATCGCTGCGGAATATATTTGTCGCTTGTTAAACTATATGGACAAAAATAGTTATGATGAAGTAGTTCCGTCTGGTGATAAAACTGAAATGGAAGAAGATACTGTGATGGGTAAACTGTCTTCAGGTTATATTAGCCGTGCGGCACATGAACTTCCAAAACAAGGTAAGCATGCTCCATGGCAAGTGACTAATAACTATTTAGAAGATAGAAAGTCACTAAAAAATTCAAAATTTGAAGATGGTGTTTTACATTTTCATAAACGTTCAGAAACGAATGAGCGTAAACCAAAACTGGTATCTTAATAGATATTAGATAAATAAAAGGGGCGTAATGCCCCTTTTATAATGAAGTTATTAAAGTGTTCTAGAGATTAATTCTTTCATAATTTCATTGGTACCGGCATAAATTCGATTTGCTCGGTGATCTATGTAGGCACGCGCAATTGGATATTCAAGCATGTAACCATAACCGCCATGTAATTGAAGACAATCATCTACAACTTTTGAGAACATGTCTGAAATTTTATATTTAGCAGCTGCGGCAGCTTCCACACTCAATTTTTCTTCAAGTTGTAATTCCATACAACGATCTAGATAGGTACGGCAGAAATCTATTTCTGTTCTCAGTTCAGCAAGTTTAAAACGCGTATTTTGAAATGCACTAACAGGTTTGCCAAATGCTTTACGGTCTTTTGTATATTGGACAGTATGTGCAAATGCAGCTTCAGCGCCTGCCTGACAAATAATAGCCACTAGCATTCGTTCCCAAGCTAACTCTTTCATGAGCATGATAAAGCCCATGCCTTCCATACCTAAGAGATTCTCTTTAGGAACACGAACGTTATCAAAAAATAATTCGCACGTATCTTGGCCTTTCATTCCAATTTTATTAAGAGGTTTACCTTTGCTAAAGCCAGCTCGGTCTGCTTCAACAATAATAAGTGATAAATTCGCTGAGCCTTTGTCGTTATTGCCAGTTTTACAAACGACTACGACCATGTCACATAAGTAGCCATTCGTAATGAAAATTTTAGAACCATTAATGACATAATCATCAACATCAGGTACGGCGGTGGTTCTCACTGCTTGTAAATCAGAACCAGTACCAGGCTCAGTCATAGCAATAGCTGTAACCACTTCTCCTGTTGCCATTTTGGGTAGCCACTTTTGTTTTTGCTCTTCATTACCGAAGTTATTTACATAATTGGCAACAATATCTGAATGCAAAGAGAAGCCCGTACTAGAGTCCATAGCATAAGCTTGTTCTTCAATTAAGATCATGCTGTACAAACGGTCTACTCCAGACCCACCATATTGCTCTGGCATTGTGGTACAAAGAAGACCTAATTCTCCGGCCTTATTCCAAAGGTCTCGATCAACATGTTGTTGTTTTTCATATTTTTCAATATTGGGAACGACTTCTTTTTCATAGAATTTACGCACTGTTTCACGGAAAGCTTCATGCTCTTCATTGAATAATTGTCTCGGTAACATATTTGGAATAGGACGGATAGCACCAGATTGCATTTGTATTTCTTCCTTGGTTCAGGTGTGATGTTATAACCCTAAACATACGGAAGCATTTGTTGAGTAACAATGTGATGAATGCTCAATTATGAGTACAAGATGATAAATTTGGTCAATTTGATATTTTTAGCGATCTTTGGAATGTGATCAGGTAAACTAGGCGCACTATCAACGCAGATGGGGAAATAAATGTCTGTCGAAATGACCTTGGAAGAACGTAAAGTAATTTATCGAGCACGCCGCGGCTTAAAAGAAATTGACGTCTATTTTGACCCTTATGTAAAAAACTATTATTTACAAGCAGATCCGGCAGAGAAGGCTTTATTTGCAGAGTTAGTTGAACAGGAAGATCCAGATTTACTAGATTGGTTCATGGAAGTCTCTGAACCTCCACGTACAGAGTTACGTGAATTTATTTATAAATTAAAACAGCACGTACATGGCTAAACTGTTTTGATAAAAGAATTGAATTTTGAGCTGAAATATAGTCGTTTCTCGACTATATTTCAGCTTTTTATTGGCTTGAGTTTAGCCATCCTACTTTATCAATTGTTATCACCCATTTGGTGGTTGGTAGCTCTCATCCTTTTCACTATTAGTTTTCTATTGTTTTTAAGACAATCACGAATTTCTCAAATTGCATATTTAGACCAAAAATCTTGGTCAATTGCATACTCCTCACAAAA
>NZ_JRVL01000203.1:0-1350 GCF_054823985.1 Acinetobacter sp. GN11
AAGCCAGACATTTCCTCCAATAATGGACCCTCGACCAATCGTAATACGACCTAAAATGGTGGCACCCGCATAGATCACTACGTCATCTTCAACAATTGGATGGCGTGTATAGTCTTTTTTCAAACCACCATCATCATTCGTTTCAAATCGTTTTGCTCCAAGGGTCACGGCCTGATAAATACGGACACGTTCCCCAATGACACTAGTTTCACCAATCACCACGCCTGTACCATGATCGATGAAGAATCCTTTACCGATTTTTGCACCTGGATGAATATCAATACCAGTTGCAGAATGCGCCAACTCGGAAATAATGCGAGACAATAAAGGCACTTGGGCATACAGTTGATGCGCAATTCGATGATGAATAATCGCAAATATGCCCGGATAGCAAAGTAATACCTCATCCACACTATGCGCCGCCGGATCGCCTTCATAAGCGGCACGCACATCGCCGTCTAAAAGACGTCGTATAGACGGCAGTGTGTTGGCAAAATCCTGCACAATATTTTGAGCAAGTTCCTCTGGCTGTTGGACTGTGTTCGAATGACTCAAATGACGTTTTGCTTCATAATTTAAAGCCAGTTGTACTTGAGCATGTAAGGCTGTTAGTACCCGATTTAAAGTATAGGCAATATAAGAATCTTCAGTTTCTTGACGTAAGTCGGCAGGGCCTAAACGCATTGGAAATATAATTCCGCACAGGTCATCTAAAATAGCTTTTAAAGCTTCTTTAGATGGAAGTTCGCGGCCCCCAAATTCTTTGGTCCTGTGTTGCTGCTGACGCCAGTCATGCCTTGCTTGTTGTAAACCTTGTACAACAGCATTAATGTTCCATTGAGTCACAAGCTTTCCTTGATTCACTGAAAATTGATTAGAGTATTAGTCTTGTTGCCAAGGAAGTTGATGAATGCGCCAGCCGTTTTTTTGATTACGCTGTTGTTGATCATCTAAGTCGCCTTCAAAGCCTTCAAGAACGTTATAAATATGCTCAAAACCAGCATTAAATGCGGCCTCGGCAGCTTGTGCCGAACGGTTGCCACTACGGCATAACAAAAGAATGGTTTTGTCTTTGCCAACTTTTGATTCGAGTTCTTTTAAAAAGCGTGGATTACGGTTAAACGATGTGCCTGTTGCCCAAGCGACATGAACACTTTCAGGAACATAACCCACAAATTTACGTTCTTCATTGGTACGCACATCAACTAAAACAGCTTCGTCTTGTTGTACGAGCTGCCATGCATCAGTCGGAGATAAACTGCCACTAAAATTCAGTTCATGGTCCTGTGCGTATTGCTGTGCTTTAGAAAGAATATCTTCATTTGACAAGGATGGATTTGAACCAGTTGA
>NZ_JRVL01000204.1:0-16564 GCF_054823985.1 Acinetobacter sp. GN11
AAAAATATATGCTGATATTTTCTTCATTACTATAGCGATTAAAATGTCAAAACAATATAAATTTATGCCGTACCTGATTTGTCTTATTCTCGGTTCTCTACCCATCCATAGTTTTGCAGACGTAGAAGTGTATGGTCCTGGTGGGCCAGCACCCGCAATGAAAGAAGCGGCCAAACAATTCACCAATAAAACTGGAATAGCTGTCCATGTGACGTCTGGTCCTACTTCTCAATGGTCTGAAAAAGCGAAACTAGATGCCGATGTTATATATAGTGGTTCAGAAGCCATGATGTCTGATTTTGAAAATACTTTTTCTGAACAAATTATAAAAGACTCGGTAGAACCTTTATATTTACGCCCCGCAGCCATTTTAGTGCGCAAAGGAAATCCTAAAAATATTAAAGGATTTAAAGACCTAGCTAAATCTGGCGTTAAAGTTTTAGTTACTCATGGCGCAGGTCAAGTCGGTATGTGGGAGGATATCGCTGGTAGAACTGGCAATATTGAATTAACCAAATCTTTCCGAAAAAATATTGCCATGTATGCAGCCAACACAGGTATTGCCAAGAAAAACTGGGAAGAAAATAGTAGCTACGATGCTTGGTTAGTTTTTAATATCTGGGGAGTTAGTAACCCTGATATTGGGCAAATTATACCTATTGAACCAGAGCTGGTTGTCTATCGTGATACAGGTATTGCCTTAACCAAACATAGTTTAAAAGATGCTGAAGCTAAACGTTTTGTAGAGTTCTTATCGTCTCAGCAAGGTAATACTATCTTCAAAAAATATGGTTGGACTAAATAAGTAAAACAGGGAGCGTAGCTCCCTTTTCTTTTTAAAATTATTCACTCTAGTTCACTTAGAATATATTCATTTCAAATTAAATATACTCCAACGGCATATAAACTTCCCAGTATTAAACAAAAGGCTGAACTGATATACCAAAATAAATCACTATTACCAACAAATTTTGACTTTAACCATGGAAAAGCTAGACCACGGATAAGAAAAACCGCTGCAACAAGCGACAAAATAAGTTTAGTAAATGGTAATACATGTATTCCCTTTGCTGCAAAGAAGGCATAAGTAGCACATACAGTTAGAATTAACCCCACAGCTATAGCTGTAAAATTAGGATACCAATGCCCTCTTTCAACCATCTGGACAATACTTTTCCCAGCCCCTAAAAACCGAAAACCATTTGCTCCCCAGAATACACAAATGAAATGAAGTAATGCGGCAAGAAATGTTAGAGCTGAGGCAAAATATAAGGGAATAATAGAACTTGAATACATTTTATTTCCTATTGAAGGGTTATTATTAGACAAAAAGTTATTTATGAAATCATCTGTTATCAAATCATAATATATAAAATTTTTAAATAAAAAAGAGAGCATAAGCTCCCTTTTTTTAAATCTTATTTACGAATTAAACCGTATGTCCCATGCGCTCGCCCATTACAACCACAGACTCAGCTTTAAAACGTTGTTCCCATTCGATCTTATCTTTTTCAAATAAAATAACGGCAGTAGAACCTAAATAAAAACGTCCAAGCTCAGCACCTTTCTCTAGCTTTAACTGATGATGCTGTAATTCAATACGACCTGAAGGTTTCACTTTACCTGTCGCCACAGTTTCAATACCAGCAACAATCATTGCACCCACTAACACAACAGCCATACGGCCAAGTTCAGTATCAAACAAACACACCATGCGTTCATTACGGGCAAATAGTCCCGGTACATTTTCAGCAGTCACCTGATTTACCGAAAATAGCTCACCTGGTACATACAAAGTTTCAGTTAATGTACCTGCAAACGGCATATGTACACGGTGGTAATCGCGTGGAGATAGATAGACTGTCGCGAACTCGCCTTCTTGAAATGGCTGAGCAAGTTGTGGGTCGCCAATGAGTTTCTCTACAGAGAAGCTTTGGCCTTTTGCTTGAAATACTTCACCCGCAGTAATTTTACCAATCTGGGAAATAGCACCATCAGCAGGTGACACGATGCTATCTGCATTTTCGTCAACGAGACGCACGCCATCTTTTAAAGCACGAGTAAAAAAGTCATTAAAAGATTTATATTTTAGTGCATTGCCCTGTTCAGCAATCGATAAATCAATCCCATACTTGGTTTTAAATGCATGAATAACAGCAGTTTTCACAACTGGATTTTCACTCGCAGCAACTTTACCAACCACACGGCTTAATTGATGCTGTGGTACAAGGTTTTGTGCCTTAATAAATAATTCTTTTTTTAATCGAGATGTGAAACTCACGACGGTGATTCTCCAGTAATAATAGGACTATCGAGGCGATTGCCCCATTCACTCCACGCACCATCATAGGCTTTTGCTTCCCAGCCCAAGAGCCTAGCCAAAATATAGGCCAAACCGGAACGGTGATGTGACTGGCAGTACACAACTACAGGTTGCTGTAAATCAAACCCAAGTTGTTCAAGGCGCTGCCGCGTGCGTTCAAGCGGATGCAATTTTAGATGATTTTGACGATTAAGTGCAGTACTCCATTCAAAATGGAGCGCATTTGGAATGTGACCGCCGCGTCGCGCTGCTAAACGGATCCCACTATATTCATCACTTGTCCGGCAATCCCACAATTGAACATTTTCTTGTTCTACTTGTTTACGTAGCTCTTCATAGTTCACACGGAACTGAGCGGCATGCGATAAATCAATCTGAATTAAGTCTGCAACAGGAGAAACTTCTTCGACTTCTGCTGTAGTTGGTAACCCTGCTCCTAACCATGCATGGATACCGCCATTAATTAAACTGGTACGTGTGAATCCTAAGCAATGCAAATTCCAGATTAAACGTCCAGCCCATGCTCCACCTTCATCGTCATAGACCACAACATGATGATTCGGTGAAATATTCAATTTCTCAATCAGTGCTTGTAAACCTGCCTCATCTGGCAAAATGCCTGTGGCTTCTTCGTGTTGAGACACTAACCATTTAGGTTGTAAGTGAATAGCATGCGGAATATGAAGTTGCTCATAAACAGAAGCACGGCTCAAATCTACAATGCGAATATATTCGTTGCCTAGATAAGGCACTAATTCTTCTGCTTCTATTAATAAATCGAGTTTAAAATCCGGGAGTGTCATCGTCATGGTTTCTTTTTATACCAGCTTAATTTCATATTAGCATAAGCTTATATCTAACAAACTCTGATTTTCTGCAACTCTTTAGCAGAAAATCAGATATCAGCATTCTTACTTTTAAAAATACAAAATAGCGAGACTATTTATTACTTAAACCACTTCTTCAAGTTCTTCGATTTCAAAAACCTGACGTAAATAAGCCAAGAAAGTATCGTTATCAGTCATGGTTTTACCGGGACTATCAGAGATTTTCGCAACTGACTGACCATTACATTCGACTAGTTTCAACACAATATTGAGCGGCTTTTGGCCCATATCATTGGTCAAATTAGTTCCAATACCGAAACTCACCTGAAAACGATCTTTAAAGTATTGATGTAATTCCCATGCTTTTGGCAAGTTAAGACCATCGCTAAAAGTCAGCATTTTGGTTTTGGTATCAATTTTTAATTTACGATAATGTGCATAGGCCTTATCACCCCATTCGTAAGGGTCACCACTGTCATGGCGTAAGCCATCAAATAGCTTCGCAAAATACAAATCAAAATCTCGAAGGAACGCATCCATACCAACAACATCAGTTAGGGCAATTCCTAAATCGCCGCGATATTCCTGAACCCATGTTTCTAAAGCAGCTTTTTGAAAGTCACGCAGTCGTACATCAAGTGCTTGAAAAGCCTGTAGGAATTCATGAGCCATGGTTCCAATTGGCGTAATGTTTAACTCTTTTGCAAGCAGGACATTACTTGTACCACGGAACACATTTGGCACTGTTTTATGAAAGGCTGCCACAACATGTTTTTGCCATACGAAGCTATAACGGCGACGTGTACCAAAATCAGAAACTAAGAATGGCGGGTCATTCGGTTTTTGTGTTTTTTCATATTCTTGAATCAATTCAAGCTTGGCTTTTAAACGGCGCTCGCCCTCAGCCCATACGTCATCGGTTTTGATACGGCTGAAATAAAGTTCATTTACAATTGCCAATACAAAAATTTCAAACATCATGGCTTGGACCATCGGACCTTCAATATGAATATCCAAACGACCTTCTGCATCGATGCTAGCCCGAATAAAACGTCGCTTCAGTTGAAACAGTTCTAAATAATCAACAAAGTCACTTTTTATAAAGCGTAATTTACGCAAATATTGAAGCTCGTCTTCTTTATATTTAAGGCTACATAAATAGTCGAGTTGCTCGTTTAAATCATCCAAAATATCTACTAGTGGATAGACAGTATCTTCTAAATTTCTACAGCGGAAATGATAGACACTATGGGTTTGCGGGAATTTATGCAAAACCACTTGTAACATCGTAAATTTGTACAAGTCTGTATCTAGTAAAGAATGGATAATTGGAGACATAGTCAATGATTATTCGCTTGCTTCTTAGCATTAAAGCATATTTTTATAAATCAATTGCGAGCTTTTAGACCATTGTTGCAATTCCATGAAATTTCCTTTTAAAAATCATTTAATTTAAATTCTGCTAAACTAAATCAATTCAATTAATTGCAGAAACTTGCTTTAACTATGCGCGCTTTAATACAACGAGTTCTTGAAGCCAAAGTGGTGGTTGACGGTGAGACTACCGGTGAAATCCAACACGGACTACTGGTTTTTTTAGGCATTGGCCGTGATGACACTTTAGCAATTGGCCAAAAGCTTATTGATAAGATTTTGAAATATCGTATCTTTGATGACGAACAGGGCAAAATGGGCTGGAATGTCTCTCAAGCAAATGGTGGAATCCTGCTTGTTTCGCAATTTACCCTAATGGCTCAAACTCAAAAAGGTTTACGTCCAGATTTTGGCCCAGCCATGCCGCCAGCAGATGCTAAAGCGTTATATGAACAGTTGGTTGAATACACACATTCACAATTTGAAAAAGTTCAAACCGGCATTTTTGCAGCCGATATGAAGGTTCATCTCATTAATGATGGTCCGGTAACGTTCAATCTAAAAGTTGAAGCATAGATATAAAAAAAACTCCCATTTGGGAGTTTTTTTTATATCTGGCGATTAACGACCAGTTTTCTCTTTAATAAAAGCACGTGCTTGACGTACTTTCTCTTTAACTGGTTTTGGCAACTTAGGTGGGATGAGTCTAGCCACTTGGTTAAACCAAACAAGTAGACTGAAGTCACCTTCCATTTTAATACTGCCGTTTTGCATGCCTGTCATAAATGCTGTTGGGTCACCTTTAATCAAAGTTTTTACACCCTGTTCGCTATCTGCAAACTGCAAGATAAAATCAGCTTTTTCAGGTGCGCCTGCAACCGTGTCAATCTGTCCATTATTAATAATGATCTGACGTGCAACACCTAAATCCGTACCGATCTGAATACGGAATGCGCGGTCATGAATCAATTCAATAAACTTAGGGCTAGTACGTGCCAATTGCTTCATACGCAGCACTAAACCTGCTACCAATAAATCTAACGGGTCTGTACTGACATCAACGAGAGGTAATTTGACTACAGGTATAGAAGAAAGTTTCATGAACATTCACGCCTATTGTATTTTTATGAAAACTTTAGAGCAAAACTCAGTAAGGACATACCATTGCCTGTGTTTTGTGCATTAACTGATAATTTTTAGCTGGCAACGCAATCTAGATGAAACGTCAACAGACCCATGTATCGTAGCATAACTGGCTATTTTTTAATAAATGCTTTGTATAATAAAAATCACGTTTCGTAAATAAAAAAGGCATGCTGTGCATACCTCTTTACCGTTAGATAACAATTTAATTATCGGCTAGAACATTGCTGCTGATCATCTTCATATACTGGCGTGTGTTCTATATATTGGCGATTTGCCAAAGCCTTTTGTGCCTGTTTATCCTCACGTAACAAAATAAATGTAACCATTACCATCGCTAGACTTAGTGCAGTTAAATAACTATATGTGACTGGCATTTCAAAAGTGACTTGAACTCCAAAACGGACCACTTCCAATAGCCCCCAAAAGAACATCCCTGCAAGCATAAAACCAAGCCAACGACGGTAAGGAGAAAAGAAAACAGCAACAAGCGCGACAGCGATCAAGCTGAATCCGGCGATAGCGGCAAAATTCGCTGTTACCATAGAAACCTCCGTCTTAATGAAAACGTCTAAAAAGATTCGGTCTTAAAAACCCGACCTCATTCCAAAAACAACTTTAATTCATAATTTGTGTTGAAGCTTAGGATGCATTATGGATGTTTTTTTTTAGAAAAAAAGACCCGTTATTTCTTAATGCGACACACTTTGTCGCAACATTCTTTTGTCATTACATTTTTGTAAAATTAAAAAAGTTCGATTCCCTATATGGCATCAATTCTGGCGTGTCATTACAAAAAAATATGCTGTTTTTAAGGGCCAAAATAAGTTTTTTTCAGATTTTTTTATTGCCTTTTTTCTGTGCATGATTTGAGCATAACACCCTTGATTTTATAACTATTCTGCATAAAAAAAGCGCTACTCTGAAGTAGCGCTTAAAGCTTAGCCTTATAGATTAAGCACGGTTTAAATCTTTGTCATGCATACCAAGTAAATACAGCACCCCATCCAAGCCCACACTTGAAATAGCCTGATTTGCATTTTGTCGAACTAAAGGTTTAGCACGATAAGCCACGCCAAGCCCTGCAATCGCAAGCATTGGCAAATCGTTTGCGCCATCGCCTACTGCCATCGCTTGCTCTAAAGAAATACCCATTTTATTTGCAAGTTCGCGTAATAACTCAGCTTTACGAGCGCCATCAACAATTGCGCCTTTCACTTCACCTGTTACGAAACCGTCTTGCACATCTAAAATGTTGGCATGAACTTCATCAATACCAAGTTTGCCTTGTAGATATTCAGCAAAATACTGGAATCCACCAGATAAAATTGCTGTTTTATAGCCAAGCGCCTTCAATGTTGAAATGAGGCGTTCTGCACCTTCAGTAATGGTTAAACGCTCTGCAATTTTAGGTAAAACAGCAGCATCAAGCCCTTTTAATAATGCAACACGAGCACGGAAGCTTTGCTGAAAATCAAGCTCACCTTGCATCGCTCTTTCAGTAATTTCAGCAACTTGTGCGCCTACCCCTGCTTCAATCGCTAACTCATCAATTACTTCTTGTTCAATGAGTGTTGAGTCCATATCGAAACAAACTAAACGGCGATTACGTCGATAAGCATTGTCTTCTTGAACAGCGACATCAATATTTAATTCGCTTGAAAGACGTAAACAGGCAGCACGCATAGCTTGTGCATCTAAAGTTGGGCCACTACTTAAACCAAACTGTACACATGCACGGCGTGGGAATGCGCTATCCTTTTCAAAGTCGACACGGCCCGATAAACGGGTAACAGTTTCAATGTTAAAGCCTTGGCTAGACACAATTTGTGTAACTGCTTGTAAGTGTGCAGCAGTGAGTTCAGGGGCTAAAGCCGTGACGATATAACGAGTACGGCCACCTTCAGTTACCCATTGATCGTATTCTGCGCCTGTGATTGGTTTAAAGCGCACTGTTAAGCCAATATCATGTGCTAAAATCAGAATTTCTTTCATTGCCAATGCGGTCGCAGTTTCATTATCGGAAGCGACTACAATGCCCAATGTGAGTTGATTATGAATAACAGCCTGACCTACATCCAGTATTTGCAATGAATGTACGGATAGTACTTGCATTAATCGGGTAAACTGGTTTGGTTGGTCTGGTCCTAAAAAGGATATAAGAATGATTTCTCGCATGAATTGACTCTAGTCTGAGTGACAACTATTGTAAGAATCATAATCGAATTTCAATATAATTGCCTTGGAAGTTTAACTTGATTGCGCCTAGACAAGGGCTATTTGCTAGCCTACTGATCGTTAGTTTTGCATTGCATACCTTTTTATTGGTGATTGCAACGACACACCAGCTCAATGAAAACCGTGCGAGTCAAGGTCAGCTCATGACCAGTCAGCTCGTTGCAGACAGCTTATCCGAGCTAGAACCGGCAAATACGGTATCTTTAGCTCTGATTGCTAATCGCTATGCGACCAATCCAAGCGTTGCGTCTATTCGCATTCTTGATGCCAATAAACAAGTGCTGGCAACAAGCGGAATTTCAAAAACTCGCCAAGGTGAGATTTTTGCTCGCGATGCTCTGCAAAACGAAAAGAAAGTGGGCTCTATTGAAATTACGCTTATTCAGCCAAGTATTGGTGAAATTTTGCGTACTCAATGGCTGGCAATTTTAGCTTCTCTGTTTTTGCATGTTTTATTATGGCTTGCCTATCGTGCGATTGCTCGTCCGACCCGTAGCGAATACTTGGCACGCATTAACGAAGAAAACCGCTTAAAACATGAAATTCAGCAGTTAACTCAGGCGCTTGCACTCGAAAAGCAAAATACAGTAACGTTGGTTGCTCAAGCTCAGCAACAAGCCAAAGGTAAACCCGCGGCTCGTCCACAGCCAGAGAAAACCGCAGATTCAGCTGACCAACATACTTTGGCACTCAATATCCAGTTTTATGACCCTAAACAGTTATTAAGCAGTGTTAACCAATCGGTATCTGTTCCGTACTTTAAACTCTGTCAGCTCTTTTTAAACAAGAGTATTGAGTTATGCGTGAAACATTACCAGTTAAAGTTAGCGGACATTGAAGTCGTAAATGAGTTTAATGCTGACGGCGCTACACTTGCGATTTCAACTTCGCATACACACGCTGTAGAGTGCCTGCTTATGGTTGGAACCGTATTCCAGTTGCTCTCTGATGTTTTATATAAACGTTACCGCGAAGATAAACGCTTTGCACTGCAAACGCGTAGTGCAACGTGTAATGCTGTGGAAGCGATGCAAATTGATGCGAAAGAAGCTGCTCAACGTTTAGCACAGCATCTTCATGCGAAAGAATCTGCTTTATATCTTGAGAATGATCAACTCAAGGCAATTCAAGACAGCTATCAACTTGTTGCAATGCCAAACCCAAGTAATGTCATGACTCGTCATGCATTTATGATCAATGGCATGAATGCAGAGTGTGCTGAACTTGCTCAAAATATCCGCACTGAAATTTTGATGGGAAAAAAATCAATCCCGCAAAATGATAGTCCAAGCAGTGCAGCCTCATAAAAAATAACTGCGTATATCAGAACCTAGCCTTTTGGCTAGGTTTTTTTTATTTAAATTCATTGTTTTTATTTTAAATTATTCCTTTTTCTTATGATTTATTTGTATAAATAAAGCTGGATCTATTCTATCTGGTTGCAAAGTTGGATAAATCAGAATCATAGGCAAAATTCTCTAAACAGCGTAAACTATGCAAAATTTATTAAATAGAAATTGTCTAACGACAAAAAAAGGTGAGAGCGAATGCCGCTGAGTCGTGTTGAAGATCTTGTCGCCGATATTCGTGCAGGCAAAATGGTTATCTTGATGGATGACGAAGATCGCGAAAATGAAGGTGATCTTGTCATTGCAGCAACGCATGTTCGTCCTGAAGATATTAACTTCATGATTACCCATGCACGTGGTCTAGTTTGCTTAACGTTAAGCCGTGAGCGCTGTAAGCAGTTAAACCTTCCGTTGATGGTTGACCAAAACGGTGCTCAGCATAGTACAAACTTTACCTTATCAATCGAAGCCGCTGAAGGTATTACAACTGGTATTTCAGCAGCAGAGCGTGCACATACAATTCAAGCTGCTGTCGCAGCGCATGCAAAGCCAAGTGATATTGTACAACCGGGCCATATTTTTCCGTTAATGGCACAGCCAGGCGGTGTTCTACATCGTGCGGGTCATACCGAAGCGGGCTGTGATTTAACACGATTAGCAGGTCTTGAACCAGCTTCTGTCATTTGTGAAATCATCAATGAAGATGGCACAATGGCACGCCGTGCAGATTTAGAAATTTTTGCCGAGAAGCATGGCTTAAAAATTGGTACAATTGCGGACTTGATTCACTACCGCATGACCAATGAGCAAACGGTTGAACGTCTGGATCAAAAAACCATTCAAACAGAATATGGTTCATTTGAACTCTATCGTTATCGTGAGATTGGTAACCCAGACATCCATTTGGCTTTAGTCAAAGGCGAACCAAAAGAAGGTGTTACAACAGTACGTGTACATGGTTTCAGTCCAATTCGCGATTTACTTAAGCTAAATAAAGCTGATGGTGAACCTGCGTGGAATCTAGACCGTGCACTACAGACAATTGCAGCGAGTGATCGCGGTGTTTTAGTCTGGATCGGGCAAGATCATTTGCAAGACTTGGGCCCAGCGCTGGATGATTTAAATAAGCCGAAACCGGTGAAATCCAATGCAGCACTTTCACATCAATATCAAACCATTGGTGTAGGCGCTCAAATTTTGCGTGATTTAGGTGTTGAAAAGATGAAGCTTCTTAGCTCACCATTACGTTTCAATGCTTTATCTGGCTTTAATTTAGAAGTAGTGGAATATATCACTGCTGATCAAATCACAACGAAATAATCGAGGTTGCTATGGCAATTCGCCGTATTGAAGGTTTATTACATCTCGCAAGCGAAGGTCGTTATGCGATTTTAGTGGGTCGTTTCAACAGTTTTGTTGTTGAACACTTATTGGATGGTGCAATCGACACATTAAAACGTCATGGTGTAAATGAAGATAACATTACTGTTATTCATGCTCCTGGCGCATGGGAACTCCCGATTGTTGCTAAAAAATTAGCTACATCAAACCAGTTTGATGCAATCATCGCACTTGGCGCAGTTATTCGTGGTAGCACACCACACTTTGACTTCGTTGCTGGTGAATGTGCAAAAGGTTTAGGTGTAGTGGCGTTAGAAAGCAGCTTGCCTGTCATCAATGGTGTATTAACTACTGATAGCATCGAGCAAGCCATCGAACGTTCAGGTACAAAAGCAGGAAACAAAGGTAGCGAAGCTGCTTTAACTGCAATTGAAATGGTTAATTTATTAAAGGCAATTTAAAGCATGTCTCAAACACTGCAAGCCGTTTATGCAGCAAAACGCAAAGCACGTCGTTTTGCTGTACAAGGTATTTATGAGTGGCAAATGAGTCACAACCCTGTACATGAAATTGAAGCACGTACCCGTGCTGAAAATGCGATGCACAAGGTAGACTTAAATTACTATCACGAATTATTAACGCAAGTGATTGCACTGCGCGACGATCTTGATGCATTACTCATTCCGGTACTTGACCGTGAACTTGATGCACTTGATGGTGTTGAGCTCGCAACCTTACGTTTAGGTGCTTATGAGTTACGTGATCATTTAGAAGTACCTTATCGTGTAGTTCTTGATGAAGCCATTGAACTCGCCAAACACTTTGGTGGAGCAGATAGCCATAAATACATTAATGGCGTTTTAGATCGTTTAAGTTCAACACTACGTAGTGCTGAAAAACAACAAGCAAACTAATAGGTTTGAAGTTGATATGGCTGAGTTTTCGATTATTGATCAATACTTTAACCGACAATCTTATACAGATGTCACCTTAGGTATTGGAGATGACTCAGCCTTAGTTACCCCTCCTCAAAATCAACAATTGGTGATCTGTGCAGATACACTCGTTGCTGGTCGTCACTTTCCTCTTGATACCTCTCCCCATGCAATTGGCTGGAAAAGTGTGGCTGTAAATCTTTCCGATATTGCTGCCATGGGTGCTAAACCTCATAGTATTTTACTTGCGTTAAGCCTACCTACCATTGACCATGAATGGCTTGAAGGATTCAGTCAGGGTATCCATGACTGCTGCAATCAGTTTGGTGTTGCTCTCATTGGTGGAGATACGACCCAAGGTCCACATCTGACCATTACTGTCACGGCTATGGGCTGGATTGAAGCTGGACAAGCTGTGTTACGTTCGGGCGCAAAAGTCGGAGACTATGTGTGTGTGAGCGGTCAAGTTGGAGATGCAGCTTATGGTTTACAGCACCTAGGTCATCCATTACAAAAAAGACTAGACTACCCGACGCCACGTTGTCAGCTTGGACAACAGCTGAAGGGTCTCGCTTCTAGCATGATTGATGTTTCTGATGGATTAGCCCAAGATTTAGGCCATATTTTAAAAGCCTCACACGTCGGTGCTCGGTTATTTTTAGAAAAGTTACCGATTGATTCAACGCTAGAAGAACTACCAGAACAGCAGCGCTGGCAATATGCGTTAGCTGGTGGTGATGACTACGAATTATGTTTTACAATAACACCGCAAAATTATGAAAAACTTTTGCAAAAACAACTAGACATTAAGTTTACAATGATCGGACAGATCGTTGAGCAAACACAACTAACTTTTGAGCATTTGGGTTCGGATTACCCATTGCAAATTCATGGATACCAACACTTTGCATAAGCCGCCGATTCATTTTAAAGACATGTCTTGGTTCAACCGCTGCATCGTTTTCTGTGGAGTTGGTTTCGGATCTGGTCTCGCACCTAAAGCCCCTGGTACTTTTGGCTCTGCTTTTGCCCTACTCTTCGTTCCGATCTGGTTATCGCTTGGATTTAACTTAAGCTTAATCGCGATGATTATCATGTCCTTGGTCGGGATTTATATCTGTGGTCAAACTGCGAAAGTCATAAATGTACACGATGATGGTCGAATTGTGTGGGATGAATTTGCAGGGCAATCTATTACCTTTCTTCCTCTCATTTACTTACAACAAATGAACTGGATGTGGGTGATCGTCGGCTTCATATTATTTCGAATTTTCGATGTTTGGAAACCTTGGCCTATCCGTGTTATTGATCGTCAAGTGCATGGTGGTTTTGGTATTATGCTTGACGATATTATTGCCGGTGTATGGGCTGCTCTTTGTACACTAATTATTATCCATTTGAGTTAAATCATTAGAGTTATTCATGTCAACTACCGTCATTATTCTTGCTGCTGGCAAAGGAACGCGTATGCGTTCTCAGCTTCCTAAAGTATTACAACCTTTAGCAGGTCGCCCACTATTAGGGCATGTCATTCAAACGGCAAAACAATTACAAGCTAAAAATATTATTACGATTTATGGTCATGGTGGTGACCGCGTACAACAAACATTTGCCCAAGAAAATATTCAATGGGTTGAACAAGCTGAACAACTTGGTACAGGTCATGCAGTACAAATGACCTTACCTGTACTTCCTAAAGAAGGTGTTTCACTGATTTTATCAGGCGATGTGCCATGTATTAATGCAAATACGCTACAAAAACTATTAGATGCATCGACCCAGACAGGAATTGGCTTAGTTACGCTTACTCTAGATGATGCAACAGGTTATGGCCGTATTGTGCGCCAAGATGGCAAAATTCAAGCCATTGTTGAACATAAAGATGCAAACGAAGCACAACGCCAAATTAAAGAATTCAATACAGGCATTTACTGTGTTAGCAACGCAAAACTTCATGAGTGGTTGCCTAAACTTTCAAATGAAAATGCACAGGGTGAATATTACCTAACTGACATCGTTGCAATGGCAATTGCAGATGGCTTAGAAGTTGCCTCTGTTGAACCAGAGCTTGCTTTTGAAGTTGAAGGTGTTAATGACCGCTTACAACTTGCAGCTTTAGAACGCCAGTTCCAGCAAGAACAAGTCAAACAGCTCATGCAGCAAGGTGTAATGTTCTTTGATCCTGCACGTTTTGATTTACGTGGTTCTGTAAAAGTTGGACAAGACGTTCGTATTGACATCAATGTTATTATTGAAGGTGAATGTGAGCTTGGTGATTTTGTAGAAATCGGCGCTGGCTGTATTTTAAAGAACACCAAAATTGCAGCAGGCACTAAAGTTCAAGCCTATAGCGTTTTTGATGGCGCAGTTGTAGGCGAAAATGCTCAAATTGGACCATTTGCACGCTTACGCCCAGGGGCTAAATTGGCAAATGAAGTGCATATTGGCAACTTTGTTGAAGTTAAAAACACATCGATTGGACTAGGTAGTAAAGCTAACCATTTCACATACTTAGGTGATGCAGAAATCGGTGCTGAATCAAATATTGGGGCAGGTACTATTACTTGTAATTACGACGGTGCAAATAAACACAAAACCACTATTGGCGATGCCGTTTTTATCGGTTCTAATAGCTCGCTGGTTGCTCCGGTGACCATTGGGAATGGCGCAACAGTTGGTGCGGGTTCTGTGATTACGAAAGATGTAGCCGAACAAAGTCTCTCCTTTGAACGTGCGCAACAAATTTCAAAAGCAAATTATCAACGTCCCCAAAAGGTTAAAAAATAAGAGGATTGAAGTATGTGTGGTATCGTCGGAGGCGTTGCAGAGCGTTGTGTAACCGAGATTTTAATTGAAGGTTTAAAACGTCTTGAATACCGTGGTTATGATTCTGCGGGTGTTGCTTTACTAAATAATCAACAAATTTTACGTGAGCGCCGTGTAGGTAAAGTCATCAATCTTGCAGATGCAGTTGCTGAACACCAACTTACAGGCGCTATCGGCATTGCGCATACACGTTGGGCGACCCATGGTAAGCCAACTGAAAATAATGCTCACCCACATATGTCTGGTAAGGTTGCTGTTGTACATAACGGCATCATTGAGAACTACCAAGAGCTAAAAGATGACCTTCAAGCATTAGGTTATGTTTTCACTTCTCAAACAGATACTGAAGTTGTTGCACACTTAGTTGCTGAAGCTCTAAAAAGCACAGATAGCCTTTTAGATGCTGTTGAAACTGTTGTACCTCAGCTTAAAGGTGCTTACGCGCTCGGTATTATCCACAGCGATTATCCAGATGAACTTATTACTGTACGTGAAGGTTCACCTTTAGTGATTGGCGTAGGTATTGGCGAAAACTTTATTAGTTCAGACCAACTTGCACTTTTACCAGTGACAAACCGCTTTATGTACCTAGAAGAAGGCGATATTGCACGTCTTACACGTACTTCAATTGAAGTATTTGCAAATGGCGAACGCGTTGAGCGTCCAGTGCGAGAGCTTGATGCAACCGTAAGCAGTGCATCAAAAGGTGAATACAAACACTACATGCTCAAAGAAATTTATGAGCAACCAGAAGCAATCAAGCAAACTATTTCTCAAGCGCTTGACGGCAACAGCTTACGTGATGATTTCTTGAAAGATGCTGAAGCAGATTTCAATAAAATTCAAAGCGTACAAATCATTGCGTGTGGTACAAGTTACCACTCAGGAATGATTGCGAAATATTGGTTTGAACAACTGATTGGCGTGCCTTGCCAAGTTGAAATCGCGAGTGAATTCCGCTATCGCACTCCTGTAATTGTTGAAAATACACTTTATATTTGTATTTCACAGTCAGGTGAAACTGCTGATACTTTAGCCGCGCTACGTGAAACTCAAAAACGTGCGAAAGCAAATAATATCGATATTCAGACTTTGACCATCTGTAACGTTGCAACGTCTTCAATGGTTCGTGAAACTGATCACCACTTATTGACGCTTGCTGGTCCTGAAATTGGTGTTGCATCAACTAAAGCGTTCACGACTCAGCTTGCTGCGCTTATGTTGTTAATCTTGAAAGTTGGTCAAGTTAAACAACGTATTAGCCCTGCTGTTCTTGAAGAAATTACACGTGAGCTATGGCACAGCCCGAAAGTTATTCTTGATACGCTTAAAAATGATCCAGAAATTTTGCGTTTGTCTGAATTATTCGTTGAAAAAAATCACTGCTTATTCTTAGGCCGTGGTACGAATTATCCAATCGCATTAGAAGGCGCATTAAAACTCAAAGAAATTTCATATATTCATGCAGAAGGCTATGCAGCTGGTGAGTTAAAACACGGCCCATTGGCACTTGTTGATAATGAAATGCCGATCGTAATTCTTGCTCCACATGATGAAATGCTTGATAAGCTAAAATCAAATATGGAAGAAGTTCAGGCACGTGGTGGCGAGTTATTCGTTTTCGCTGATGAAAATAGCGGAATCAATGAAAAAGACCGTCAGCACGTTGTGCATATTCCAGCAGTAAACGAATGGCTAGCTCCAATTGTTTATAGCGTACCAGTTCAGTTGTTGTCGTATCACGTTGCTGTTTTACGTGGTACTGACGTTGACCAGCCACGTAACTTGGCGAAGTCAGTAACTGTAGAGTAATTCAAAAAGATCATTATTAAGGCATCACCTGCTTTAATAACTGATTGATTAAGCCCGATA
Organism: Acinetobacter sp. GN11; assembly: GCF_054823985.1. Classification (NCBI taxonomy): domain Bacteria; kingdom Pseudomonadati; phylum Pseudomonadota; class Gammaproteobacteria; order Moraxellales; family Moraxellaceae; genus Acinetobacter; species Acinetobacter sp. GN11. The sequence goes on from NZ_JRVL01000204.1 coordinate 16,229, forward strand.
TGCATTAATTGCCTATCGGGCTTTTTTATTGTGTTCATTTCGCTACACAGCCCCTTTCCCGTGAAAGAAAATAGAGAAAACTCCCCTAGGACCCTGTGTCACAACGGACTTTTACTTTTGCGCTGATTTAAAGTTTGAGAGATCATTGCGACACAGAGATAAAGGAGCTAAGCGAACTTAGCCCATTTCAGTTTTGTCGCAGCGTCGAATGCTGCCGAACAAGTTAGGGGCAAAGTCCTGTGGGAGATCAGGACTTTGCAAACTGGTGTGTTTTAAACGTTGCACGATTTGAGGTGAATACACCTGTGCAAGCTGTTGGCAAACACAATTGCAACT